>CAIXXI010000267.1 GCA_903923345.1 uncultured Burkholderiales bacterium
TATGGCGCGACGCCGGCGCGCATTGCAGCCCGACTGGCCGAGCCGAATCGGGTTCTGGTGATCGCTGGCGTGAATCTGCCGATTCTGGTCAAGGCGCTGACCTATCGGCGCGGGCCACTCGACGAAGTGAGTGAGCGCCTGATGCAGGGCGTGCGCGATACCATCATGACCATCGATCCGCAGTCGCAGGGAGAAGGGTCTTGAAGCAGGGTCAGGTCATTATCGTCAACAAGCTCGGCCTGCATGCCAGGCCTTCGGCTGCTCTGACCCAGACCGCCACGAAATTCAAGGCGCAGGTCTGGATCGCGAAGGGCTCCCGCCGTGTCAATGGCAAGAGCATCATGGGCGTGATGATGCTGGCTGCAGCCTGCGGCGCGACTTTGACCATCGAGACCGACGGGCCGGATGAGGATGAGGCGCTGGCGGCCCTGATCGCATTGGTTTCCGGCGGCTTTGGCGAAGGCATTGCGCCCGGCGCAGCGCCTGGCAGCTGAAACGCCGGCGCACGACCATGTTCAGCCTGCATGGCACCGGAATTGGCGGCGGCATCATTGTCGGACGCGCCGTGCTGCTCGAGTCGAATCGGGCCGATATGCCCCGCTACCGGGTCGATGCAACAGCGCGAGCAGACGAGCTGAGCCGTCTTGAACGGGCGATCGATGCCGTCCGTCATGAACTGAGCATGCTTGCCGAAAGCCTGCCGGCCGAGGCGCCGGCAGAAGCCCAGGCGCTGTTGCAGGTACACGCACTGATCCTGGATGACCCGACGCTCATCGAACAGGCGCGTGCGGCGATCACCGAGAAGGGGCAGAACGCGGAGTGGGCGTTTGCCTCGCAGGCCGAGAACCTGGCAGAACAATTCGAGCAGTTCGAAGACCCGTATCTGCGCGAGCGCGGCCGCGATGTGATGCAGGTCGCCGACCGCGTTCTCAAGTCCTTGTCGGGTTCCGGACAGGCCCTCGCGGCGCGCGCTGCCGCTCGCAGCGCAGGCCATGAAGCACCCTTGATTTTTGTGGCCGAGGACATCTCCCCTGCCGACATGCTGCAACTCAAGCGCGCAGGCGGATTCGCAATCGATCTGGGCGGTACGGCTTCCCACACGGCCATTCTGGCCCGCAGCATGAATGTGCCGGCAGTTGTAGGCCTGGACATCGGCAGCCGCATGGTGCGCGACGACGACTGGCTGGTCCTCGATGGCGAGTCGGGTGTGATCATCGTCGCCCCTGACGAGTCGGTGCTGCAGGAATACCGTCACCGCATGGCGCTCGACGTGATCGAGCGCAAGCAGCTCGAGCGACTGGTGCACGTACCGTCCGCGACGCTGGACCGGGTGGCGATCGAGTTGCATGCCAACATCGAATTGCCAGCCGAAGCGCCCGGAGCCCTGGAAGCCGGCGCAGCCGGCATCGGGCTGTTTCGCACCGAGTTCCTGTTCATGAATCGCGATGAACTGCCCGACGAGGATGAGCAGTACGAGGCGTACGCCCAGACGGTGATCGCGATGAAAGGCAGGCCGGTGACCATCCGCACCATCGATGCCGGTGCCGA
>CAIXXI010000268.1 GCA_903923345.1 uncultured Burkholderiales bacterium
CCCATCACCGCCCACTGTTGCGTTGTCAGACCATGCTCCTCGATCGCGCGGGAGCCGGTTTTATGCAACATATTGGCGCATTGATACAGGCGAAAGAACAGGCGATTGGCCATATCAGTGCGCGCTGGATCGGCGTCTGCGCTGTGTGATGCTCTGGCTGTCCTTGGCATGAGAGGGCTTGCGAACTGACTTGTCTTGTCCTAGGATACGTCCATATATTGACGTATTACAAGGAGATCATTCATGTCGACAGCACGATTCGAAGGCAGGACCGTCATCGTGACGGGCGGTGGCGGTGGCATTGGCGGCGCGAGTTGCCGGCGCTTTGCAGCCGAGGGCGCACGTGTCGCGGTGCTGGATGTGAATCTGGAGGCGGCCCAGAGCGTCGCTCAGGAAATCACCGCCAGGGGCGGTCAGGCCCAGGCATTCCGGTGCGACATCACCGACCGCGCCAGCGTCGATCAGGCGGTGGCCGCCACGATCGAGCGTTTTGGGCCGATCGATGTGCTGGTGAACAACGCGGGTTGGGACATCTTTCGCCCGTTCACCAAGACCGAGCCCATCCAGTGGGACAAGCTCATCGCAATCAACCTCACCGGCCCGCTGCACATGCACCACGCGGTGCTGCCCGGCATGGTCGAGCGTCGCTCGGGCCGTATCGTCAATATCGCCTCCGATGCAGCCCGTGTCGGCTCATCGGGCGAGGCGGTGTATGCAGCCTGCAAGGGCGGCCTGGTGGCGTTTTCCAAGACCATCGCGCGCGAACATGCCCGGCATGGCATCACGGTGAACGTGGTCTGCCCGGGGCCGACCGACACCGCGCTGTTTGCTGATTACAAAGCCGGCGCCGGCAATCCGGAGAAGCTGGTCGAAGCCTTCACCCGATCGATTCCATTGGGTCGTATCGGTCAGCCTGATGACCTGCCCGGCGCCATCGCCTTCTTCGCCAGCGATGACGCGGCCTATGTCACCGGTCAGGTGCTGAGCGTCTCGGGTGGCCTGACGATGAACGGCTAAGTCCGCGCTTGCGGCTGTTCAATCTTTTTTGCATCTCAATGGAGTGACTCATGGAATACGAAGACCTGCTATACGAAGTGCGCAATGGCGTGGCCTGGATCACCATCAATCGACCCGACAAGATGAATGCCTTTCGCGGGCAGACCTGCGAGGAATTGATCCGCGCCCTGAATCGGGCCGGCTATGACCGGATGGTGGGTGCGATCGTGCTGGCAGGCGCCGGAGACCGAGCCTTCTGCACCGGCGGGGATCAGTCGGCACATGACGGCAATTACGATGGTCGCGGCACGATCGGCCTGCCCATGGAAGAGCTGCATGCAGCCATTCGGGATGTGCCTAAGCCCGTCATTGCTCGAGTTCAAGGGTTTGCAATCGGCGGGGGCAATGTCCTGTGCACGATCTGTGACCTGACGATCTGTTCAGAGAAGGCGATCTTCGGGCAGGTCGGACCGAAGATGGGCTCGGTCGATCCGGGCTTTGGCACCGCCTTTCTCACTCGGGTCGTGGGCGAAAAGAAAGCGCGCGAGATGTGGTACCTGTGCCGGCGCTACTCGGGCACTGAGGCGGCCGCAATGGGGCTGGCCAATATCTGCGTGCCGCATGATCAGCTCGACGCAACCGTTCAAGCCTGGGCCGAGGAGATCTGTGAACGCAGCCCGACCGCCATCGCGATCGCCAAGCGCTCCTTCAACATGGATACCGCGCATCAGGCCGGCATCGGCGGCATGGGCATGTATGCGCTCAAGCTCTACTACGACACCGAAGAGTCGCGCGAGGGCGTCAACGCCCTGAAGGAAAAGCGCAAGCCCGATTTCCGCAAATACGCGAAGTGAGCATGAATCCCTATCTCGACGACGACCTGGTTGCGCTGGCCGATCAGGTCAGGCGCTTTGCCACCGAGCGAATCGCGCCAGGCTTCATCGAGCGCGACCGCACCCGCGTGCTCGATCGCGGCTTGATGCGCGCCATGGGCGAGCTGGGGTTCATCGCGCCGGAGTTGCCCGAATCCGTTGGTGGGCAAGGGCTGGGCAGTCTGGCCGCAGGCGTCATTCACGAGGAAGTCGCCCGGGCCGACCTGAGCCTGTCCTATATCAACCTGCTCGCCTCGCTGAACGGCCAGATCCTCGCCGAGCACGGTGATCCAGGGCTGGTTCGGCCCTGGCTCGACCGTCTGATCCAGGGCGATGCGCTTCTGGCCATCGGACTGACCGAGCCGCGAGGTGGGTCTGACGCGGCGAATCTGCAGTTGCGCATCGAGCGGGTGGGCGACCACTACGTCATCAATGGCGAAAAGACCTCGATCTCGGCGGCCGATCAGGCGGACGCGGTGGTGCTGTTCG
>CAIXXI010000269.1 GCA_903923345.1 uncultured Burkholderiales bacterium
GAGCGTTGGCATCTGATTTGCTTGTTCTGGATCTGCGTGACTTTCATCGCAGCTTTCGAGTGCTCGTTCACACACTCCGAAAATTCTCAGGCTGGCTGCCGTTTACTTTTTCTAAAGGTTGAATCATGAAAAAAGCAATTCTGTCGATCGCAATGTTGGCTGCATTCTCGGGTGCTGCTGTTGCTGCTCCGATCAATGCCGGTAACGTCAATGTGCCGAGCTTTGGCAATTTCCTGGCCAACGTGGAGCAGAGCGGCAACCTGTCCCAGGTTTATTACTTCAACCTGGTGGCTAACGCAGGTTCGCTGTCGGCCTCTTACAACTCCGATCCCGTTGTCGGTGGCCTGACTGGCCAGCTGTACGCCTCTAACGCGGCTGGCCAGCTGATCGGCGCCGCTCTGGCCAACTTTGGCCCCTATACCAATTCGGCCGTCACGCTGTCGTACGGCGCGATCACCGCTGGCTACTACGCATTCAAGTTTGATTCGACCTCCAGCATCGGTGCTGGTTACTCGGGTCAGTTCTCGGCTCGCGTTCCCGCCCCGGCCGTCCTCGGCCTGGCCGGCATCGGTCTGCTCGGTCTGGGCTTCTTCAGCCGCCGCCGCGCTGTCTGATCAGTTCGCTTCAAGCGAATCTGAAAAAAGGCCCGCTTTCGAGCGGGCCTTTTCTATTAGCAGGGCCTCAGCCGTGCCCCAGGGTCGTCCTTGCCTCAAACCCCCAGCAACTCCACCTCAAACAGCAGCGTCGCATTCGGCGGAATCACCCCGCCCGCACCCCGCGCGCCATACCCGAGATCAGCCGGGATGATCAGCTTGCGTGTGCCGCCCACCTTCATGCCTTGCACGCCTTCGTCCCAGCCGCGGATCACATGACCTGCGCCCAGCGGGAAATCAAACGGGGTGCCCCGGTCCTTGCTTGAGTCAAACTTGCCGCCTGCCTGGCCATTGTTATAGAGCCAGCCGGTGTAGTGCACCGTGGCGTGGCAGCCGGCGGCCGCCTCGGGGCCGCTGCCCACGACGACGTCTTCATATTGGAGGCCGGAGGGGGTGGTCTGGTATGCCATGCGAAGCTCCTTGGCTTCTTGAAATCGGGGCTGCACGATAGCACGCAGCCCTCTGGCCGGCCTGCCTGCGGACGTTACAATTCGGGTCTTCCGCCGCCGCACCTCAGGATGCCTCCATGTCCCAGTCCTTCTTAGCCCGCCCGGGCGCAGCCCTGTCCGGGTCCGTTCGAGTGCCGGGGGACAAGTCCATCTCGCACCGCTCGATCATGCTCGGCGCGATCGCGCAGGGCGCCACGCAGGTCACCGGCTTTCTGGAAGGCGCAGACGCCATCTCCACCATGAATGTCTTCCGCGCCATGGGCGTGCAGATCGAGGGGCCGCATGAGGGGCGGGTCACGGTGCACGGGGTCGGGCTCCATGGGCTGAAGCCACCGACCGTTGCCCTGGATTGCGGCAACGCCGGCACCTCCATGCGCTTGCTCTCTGGCCTGCTGGCCGGGCAGGGCTTTGAGGCGACACTGGTCGGCGACGAAAGCCTCTCAATGCGCCCGATGCGCCGGGTGATTGATCCGCTCTCGCAGATGGGCGCGAAGATCGATTCCAATGAGGGGCGCCCACCTTTGCGCATTCATCCGGTCTCGAAACTCACCGCTATCGCCTACGACATGCCGATGGCCAGCGCGCAGGTGAAGTCCTCGCTGATGCTGGCGGGCTTGTACGCCGAGGGTGAGACCCGGGTCACCGAGCCTGCCCCGACCCGCGACCACACCGAGCGCATGCTCACTGCCTTCGGGGTGAAGGTGGATGTGAACGGTGCGACCGTCTCGGTGCGCGGTGGTCAGGCGCTCAAGGCGACAGACATCGATGTGCCTTCAGACATTTCTTCTGCGGCCTTCTTTCTGGTGGCCGGCGCCATCGCCAGGCAATCCGACGTCATCGTCCGTCATGTAGGTGTCAATCCGACGCGAACCGGCATCATCGACATCCTGCGTCTGATGGGCGCTCAGCTCACGCTCGAGAACCCGCGCACGGTAGGCGGTGAGCCAGTGGCCGACCTGCGGGTGCGCACCTCGCAGCTCAAAGGGATCGAAGTGCCGCCTGAACTGGTACCACTTGCCATCGACGAATTCCCGATCCTCTTCATTGCCGCCGCTTGCGCGCACGGCCGCACGGTGGTGACCGGTGCGGAAGAGCTGCGGGTAAAGGAGTCCGACCGGATTGCCGTGATGGCCGAGGGGCTCAAGCGCCTGGGCATCGATTGCACACCGACCGAGGACGGCATGGTCATCGAAGGCCGAGGCGAGCATCCCGAAGTGTTCTCGGGTGGGGAAGTCGATTCACATGGCGACCACCGGCCGGCAATGTCCTTCGCCGTGGCGTCCTTGCGTTCATCTTCTCCGATCAGGATCAAAAATACCCTGAACGTGGGGACATCCTTTCCCAACTTCCTGGATTTGGCCAAGTCGGTCGGCATCGATGTCGAGCGCATCGACGCCGAGTAAAGCTCCGTCGCTGCTCAAGATGTCAATCAACCCGCCCAGCCCCGTCCCCGTGCTTGCCATTGATGGGCCAACCGCCTCAGGCAAGGGCACCATCGCCCAGCGGGTGGCGCAGGCTCTCGGGTTCCATTACCTCGACAGCGGCGCGCTCTACCGCCTGACCGCTCTGGCAGCGACCCGTGCCGGCCTCAATCTGGACGATGCGAGCGCGGTTCAGCCGGTGGCGGTGGCCCTGGAGGTGCACTTCAGCCATGACGGTCACATTCTGCTTGCGGGCCAGGACGTGACCGAAGCCATCCGAACTGAGGCCGCCGGGCAGGGGGCTTCCAGGGTGGCGGTGCACCCCCCGGTGCGGGCCGCGCTGCTCGAGCTGCAGCGCAATTTTCGCCAGCCGCCGGGGCTGGTCGCGGATGGCCGTGACATGGGCACGGTGGTCTTTCCGGATGCCCCGCTCAAGGTGTTCCTGACGGCGAGCGCCGAGTCGCGTGCGCAACGTCGCTATAAGCAGTTGATCGAAAAAGGAATTCCTGCTAATCTTTCCACCCTTTTGCAGGATCTCCTTGAGCGTGATGCGCGTGATCAATCTCGCGCCACCGCACCTTTGGTGCCTGCTGAAGGTGCGTTCGTTCTCGATTCAACCCATCTCGACATTCAACAGACCGTCGGGCAGGTGTTGGAGCAGTGGGCGGCGCGCAGGTAGCGCATCGTGAAGCGTCACCCGGCACCCGCCGGCCGCCTTGCGATCGCTGATTTCAACTCCGCCGGGTTCGGGGCCCCTCAACCCCACTGACGCGGTCTGCGCCCATCTCGGGTCAGCCGCCGACGTCCCCGTGTCTGGCGAGACCACACTGGACCTTAATTGAATTCAACTTCCCTTCCCGAGACCGAAAGTTTTGCCGCCCTGTTCGAAGAGTCGCTTTCCAAACAGGAAATGCGCCAGGGTGAAGTCATCACCGCCGAAGTGCTTCGCATCGATCACAACTTCGTGGTCGTCAATGCCAGCCTGAAATCCGAGAGCTTCATTCCCATCGAGGAATTCCACGACGACCGTGGCCAGCTCGACGTCAAACCCGGCGATTTCGTCTCGGTTGCCATCGATTCACTCGAAAACGGTTACGGCGAGACCCGCCTGTCGCGGGACCGCGCCAAGCGCCTGGCCGCCTGGGTCAATCTGGAGCGCGCACTCGAAGACGGCGAGCTGGTCAACGGCACGATCACCGGCAAGGTCAAGGGCGGTCTGACCGTCATGACCAACGGCATCCGCGCCTTCCTGCCCGGTTCGCTCATCGACATGCGCCCGGTCAAGGACACCACGCCCTTCGAGGGCAAGACCATGGACTTCAAGGTCATCAAGCTTGATCGCAAGCGCAACAACGTGGTGCTGTCGCGCCGCGCGGTCATTGAACTCTCGCAGGGCGAAGAGCGCGCCAAGCTGCTCGAGACGCTGGCTGAAGGCTCGATCGTCCACGGCACCGTCAAGAACATCACCGACTACGGCGCCTTTATCGATCTGGGCGGCATCGACGGCCTGCTGCACATCACCGACATGGCCTGGCGTCGTGTGCGTCACCCCTCGGAAGTGCTTGCGGTCGGCCAGGAAGTCACCGCCAAGGTCCTCAAGTTCGACCAGGAAAAGAACCGCGTCTCGCTGGGCGTCAAGCAGCTGGGCGACGACCCCTGGGTCGGCATCTCGCGCCGCTATCCCACCGGCACCCGGATGTTCGGCAAGGTCACCAACATCACCGATTACGGCTCGTTTGTTGAGATCGAGCCGGGCATCGAAGGCCTGGTGCACGTCTCCGAGATGGACTGGACCAACAAGAACGTCAACCCGGGCAAGGTCGTTGCCCTGGGCGACGAAGTCGAAGTCATGGTGCTCGAGATCGACGAAGAGCGTCGCCGCATTTCGCTGGGCATGAAGCAGTGCCGCCAGAACCCCTGGCAGGAATTTGCAGACAACCATCGCAAAGGCGACAAGGTCGAGGGTTCGATCAAGTCGATCACCGATTTCGGCGTGTTCATCGGTCTGCCGGGTGGCATCGACGGCCTGGTTCACCTCTCCGACCTCTCCTGGAACAAGACCGGCGAAGAAGCCGTTCGCGATTTCAAGAAGGGCGACGAGGTCGGTGCCGTGGTGCTGGCCATCGATGTCGAGCGCGAGCGTATCTCGCTGGGTATCAAGCAGCTCGATGGCGATCCGTTCAACAACTACGCCGCCAACACTGACAAAGGCGCACTGGTGACCGGTACGGTCAAGAGCGTCGATGCCAAGGGTGCAGTGGTTGCCATCGATGGCGACATCGAAGGTTATCTGCGCGCCTCGGAAATCTCGCGCGACCGCGTCGAAGATGCCCGCAATCACCTGAAAGAGGGCGACACCGTCGAGGCGATGGTGATCAACGTCGATCGCAAGACCC
>CAIXXI010000270.1 GCA_903923345.1 uncultured Burkholderiales bacterium
CCAGACCTGAGCCCGTGCGTCCAATGACCGAAGCCGAGCTGGGCCGCGTCGCCTTTCATGACCCGATTCTGTCGGCATCGGGCAAGCAGTCCTGTGCCAGCTGCCACGCCGAGGCAGCGGGGCACGGCGCACCCAATGCCCTGGCTGTTCAGCCCGGTGGGGTCGACATGACGCGCAGCGGCTTGCGCGCCTCGCAGTCGCTGCGCTATCTCGCCAGCAATGTCGCCTTTCACTTCGACGCCGAGGGCAAGGCGCGGGGCGGCTTCTTCTGGGACGGGCGCGCCGAGTCTTTCGCGGCGCAGGCCGCCGGTCCCTTGCTGGGCCCGCTGGAGATGGCCAATCCGGACAAGGCGAGCGTGGTGGCCAAGATTGCGAAAGCGAGCTGGGCAGGCTCATTCAAGGCCCTGTATGGTGCAGACATCCTGAACGACACCGATCGGGCCTTCGAGCGCCTGACTGCAGCCTTGCAGCGCTTTCAGCTCGAGGACGCGCAGTTCAATGCGTTCAGCAGCCAATACGATGCGGTGCTGCGCGGCCAGGCCACACTCGATGCGCAACAGGCGCGCGGCCTGGAACTGTTCAACGATGCGCAAAAGGGCAACTGTGCCGCCTGCCATCCGTCCGAAAAGCACACCGACGGCAGCCATCCGCTGTTCACCGACTTCAGCTACGACAACCTCGGTGTGCCGCGCAATCCCGAGATCCCGGCCAATGCAAGCGCCGAGCACTTCGACCTCGGCCTGTGCAACCGGCCCGAACTGCGCCACCGTGAAGAATTGTGTGGCGCGTTCCGGGTGCCCTCATTGCGCAACGTGGCCCTGCGCCAGGTCTACTTTCACAACGGCCGTTTCCGCACGCTCAAGGAGGCAGTGGCCTTCTATGTCGAACGCGACACCCACCCGCACAAGTGGTATCCGAGCAATGCCGATGGCACGGTGCGCCGGTTTGACGACCTGCCCGAGCGCTTCCATGCCAACGTCAACACCAGCGAAGGCCCTTATGACCGCAAGGCAGGCGAGTCGCCGGCGCTCAATGAGCGCGAGATCGACGACCTCATCGCCTTCCTGAACACCCTCACGGACGGCTGGTCGCCCTCATCCCCCCAAGCCGCGCGGCGATGATCTCCTCGGCTTCGCGCACGATGCGCGACACGAGTTCGGCGCAGGTGGGAATATCGTGGATCAGGCCCTGCACCATGCCGGCCGACCAGATGCCGTGTTCGGGGTCGCCCAGTTCGTAGACACCCCGTCCGCGCTGGCCACCCACCAGATGACGCAGGTCGTCGATGGTCGCACCGCCTTTGCTCTCGATGGCCACCACTTCACGGCTCACCGCATTGCTGGCCACCCGGGAGGTGTTGCGCAGCGTTCTCAGGATCAGCTCGGTGGCACGTTCGTCGTTTTCGACGATCTGCTGCTTGATGCGCAGATGAATCGGGCTCTCCACCGTGCACATGAAGCGGGTGCCCATGTTGATGCCTTCGGCACCGAGGGCCAGCGCGGCCACCAGACCGCGCGCATCGCCGAAGCCGCCTGAAGCGATCATCGGAATCTTCACCTGGTCGGCTGCCACCGGGATCAGCAC
>CAIXXI010000271.1 GCA_903923345.1 uncultured Burkholderiales bacterium
GATGTGTCGGGGACGCTCGATGCCGCAGGACGGATCGAGTGGTATGACCGCACGACCGGTGTGCTGCGCAAGCACGGCGATGCCTGCGGCGCCGCCGGGTGGGCAGCGATTGATCGGTGTCTGCTCTCGCACAATGGACTGCGCGTAGGGCCTGCAGCCGTCGAACCCGCATTGCGTGCACTGCGTCTGCGGCAGCAGCTGGTCGATGGCATCGATCAGCGCCGTGTCGTCGCTTGAACCGGTTGCGTCCCGCAAACCGGGCAGGGCATCGGCCGATGCCCGGTTGTCAGCCATTCGCACCAGACTCAGTTGTTGCTGCGGATGAATTCGCCGATACGCGGGCAGATGATGTCGCGCCAGCGCCGGCCGCTGAAGATGCCGTAATGGCCAGCGCCTTCGGCGATCAGGTGCTGCTTCATGTTCTCCGGCAGACCACTGCACAAACCGAGCGCAGCGCTGGTCTGGCCGACGCCCGAAATGTCGTCGAGTTCGCCCTCGATGCAGAACAGAGCGACCTTGCGGATATCGGCTGGATTGACCTTCATTTCCCGGCCATCGATCGGCAGGGTCCAGGTTCCGGTGGGCAGGCGGTGTTCCTGGAACACGATCCGGATGGTGTCGAGGTAGTACTCGGCGGGCATGTCGAGCACCGCGTTGTATTCATCGTAGAACTTGCGGTGGCTCTCGGCGTCCTCGTCGTCACCACGCACCAGATTCATGTAGAAATCCCAGTGCGATTCGGCATGACGGTCAGGGTTCATCGCGACGAAGCCGGCATGCTGCAGAAAGCCCGGATACACGCGGCGTCCGGCACCCGGATATTTGCCCGGCACCCGATAGATCACGGTGCGCTCGAACCAGGTGAAGGGCTTGTCGGTGGCGAGGTTGTTGACCTCGGTCGGGCTTTCCCGGGTGTCGATCGGACCGCCCATCATGGTCATGGTGCGCGGTTGTTTCGGGTCGTCCAGCGAGGCCATGATCGAGACTGCAGCCAGCACCGGGACCGTGGGTTGACACACCGAAATCAGATGGACGTCCGGGCCGAGGTGGCGAATGAATTCGATGGCATACGCGACGTAGTCGTGCAGGTGAAAGGCGCCGTGTGAGAGCGGCACCGTGCGAGCGTCGAGCCAATCGGTGACATAGACCTCATGGTTGGGCAGCAGGGCCCGAACCGTGTCGCGCAGCAGCGTGGCGTGATGCCCGGACAGCGGCGCAAACACCAGCACGGTCGGGTCGGCCGGGCGGTTGCTCAGGGCGCGTGGCATCAGTCGCTCGAACTTGATCAGCCTGCAAAAGGGCTTGCTGACTTCAATGCGTTCGATGACGCTGACTTCGTGCCCATCGATTGTCGTGCTGTTCAGGCCCCACTGAGGCTTCTCATATTCCTTGCCCAGACGGTGCAGCAGTTCGAACCCGGCTGCGACGCGGGGCGCAAACGGGGTGTAGGCATAGGGGCTGTACGGATTGCTGTAGACCTGGCTCATGGCCTCGGCCCAGCTTGAAACCGGTGTCAGAACGGCGCGCTGCGCCTCACGAAACTGATAGAGCACGGGGATGTGTCCGATTGACGGGTTTGGGAATGTGTGGAAAGTATCCTCCGGGACCGCTGATGGTGCAACGCACAAGTCGATGCTGGAGTTCCGGTCGGGGCTCAGGCTGCGCCCGACGGTTTGAGTTCCGACGGGAGTGTGGTGTTGCCGGCGTCCAGGCACAGGCGGATCCAGCGCGCGGTCTGCTGCTCAGCCAGGGCGTTCTGACCCAGCCGCTGGGCCAATGCAGCGAAATCAACCTCCAGCAGCGGTTGATCCTGCTCGGAGCAGGTAAAGACCATGCGGACCTGGCCGGTGGACGGGTCGACGCAAGGCTGAAGACATTGCCCGCAGACGGCCTTCATCATGCATTGCATCGGTGAGTTGACGGATGCAACCGCAAGCAGTCCGGGTTTCAGGTGCGATGCCAACACACTGCGGCAGGCCTGTGCGACCGCGGCCATCATCCGGTCCGAGCCGATCACGATCAGACGGTCTGCCTCAGACAGCGCCAGCGTCGGGCGCTGCGGCCCGCCTGTCTGGCCGGCCTGCGTGGTCAGCCTGCCCTCGGCCCAGGCCCGTAGCGCCTGAACCACATTGCCCTGGAAGGCGCAGTCCTGTGCCCGGCCTGGGTCGAATCCCGGCGCCTCATCGCAGCACCAGACCACGGTATCGGCGGCGGCTTCGATATCAGTGACCCGGAAGCGATCGGCCATCCGCTTGTAGCCCGCGAAGTACAGCACTCGGGAGCCGGCTGCCCGTAGGGCGGCACCGATCGAGAACA
>CAIXXI010000272.1 GCA_903923345.1 uncultured Burkholderiales bacterium
CCGTCTCAGCTTCATCTGGATCGTGTTCCTGGGCGCAGCGCTGGCGGTCAAACGGGGTGCGCACTTTCGGATGCGTCTGCTGGTCGACCGCCTCGGCCCGGCAGCGTCGCGATGGGCCGACCATCTGGTGACCCTGATCACGGTGGCATTTGGCGGTGTGCTGCTGGCGGGTGGCTATGGCATTTATCCGGTCGCCAGCCGGCAGGTCACCGACGCTCTGGAATTACCGATGCTGTGCTTCTACGCGGCGCTACCGGCAGGCGGCGCGCTGATTATTTTCTATGCGCTCAGCGCAGCGCTCAGGCGAGGTCAAGCAACGTGATTCTGGTTGTTTCGATCTTTCTGGCCATGCTGCTGATTGGGGCGCCGGTTGCGTTTGCCGTCGGCGGCGCCGGATTCGTTGGCGCATTGATGGCATCGCCGGCAGCTCTGGCAACCAGCGTGCAGCAGATGCTGCATCAGGTCGATTCCTTCGTGCTGTTGTCGTTTCCGTTGTTCATCCTGGCTGGTGCGCTGATGGAGACCGGCGGCATCGCACGTCGGCTGGTCGACCTCGCGATTGCGCTGGTCGGATGGGTGCGCGGCGGCCTGGGCATGGCGGTGGTTGTGGCCGAGTACGTTTTCTCCGGGATCTCCGGATCCACTGTCGCCGATGTCTCGGCGGTTGCCTCGACCACGATCCCGTCAATGGTTCGCGCGGGTTATAGCCGAGAGCAGGCGGTTGCGATCGTCTCTTCGGCGTCTGCAATGGGCATCCTGGTGCCACCGTGCATCCTGATGATCGTGATCGGATCGATTGCCAGCTTGTCGGTGGCTGCGTTGTTTGCTGCGGGCTTTATTCCCGCTGTCGTGATCTCGCTGGCTTTGATGGGGCATATCTGGATGATGGCTGGACGGGCCGGGATTGCGGTGTCGCCCCGACCGAATTTTCGTGAGATCGGCGCTGCCTTCGCCCGGGCACTGATCCCGCTGGGCATGCCGGCGATCATCTTTGGCGGCATCCTGGGGGGCATCACAACGCCCACCGAAGCCTCGGTGATCGCTGTGCTGTATGCGGCCATCGTGGGTCTGTTCGTGTACCGCGAAATCCGCTGGAGCGACCTGCCCGAGATCCTGATCCAGTCGTGCGTTGTGACCGGATCGGTCGGGCTGTTGCTCGCGGCCGCCGGGCTGATTTCATGGTTCCTGACTGTTCAGCAATTGCCTGCGATGCTGATCGGGGTGATGACCCTGGTGCCGGGCAGCTCAATCGTGTTCCTGATCGCAACCGCTGTGGTGTTCATTATTTTCGGGGCGGTGGTCGAAGGACTCCCGGCGGTGGTCATCCTGCTGCCCAGTCTGCTGCCGGTCGCCATCCAGCTGGGCATCGATCCGATCCATTATTCGATCGTGATCGTTGCAGCGGTGGGTATCGGTCTGTTTCTGCCACCGGTGGGCGTTGGCCTGTTCATTGCCAGCGGCATCGCGGAAATCTCTATTGACCGGGCTTCAAGGGCGATGCTGCCGTTCATTGCGGTGATGTGCGTCGGGCTGGCGGTGGTGATCGCTGCACCCTGGTTCACCCTGGTACTGCCACGCCTGTTCAAGCTGCTCTAGCCGCGTACCTGCCGCGGTCAGTTCAGTCTGCGCCGAGGCTCATGCAGCCGATTCGATTCGATAGACCTTCGCAGCGGTCCCGCTGAAAAGTGCCTGTTTTTCGGTGTCGGAGCATCCGGTGGCAATGCGCTTGAAGGCATTCCACAGCACCCCGTAGCCGCAACTGCCCTTGTCCACCGGGAAATTGCTTTCGAACATGGCCCGGTGTGCGCCGAATGCTTCGATGCAGGTCTCGATGTAGGGGCGCCAGGCCCGGGCGAGCGCTTCTGATGAGGGCGGCTGATCTTGCAGGTGGAATTCGAAGCCTGGCGTGTGCATGCCCAGGCCACCGAGTTTGACGTGCACGTTGGGGCACTGTGCGACCGACTGGATCCGACTGCGCCACTCAGCGAACACCTCTTCGCGCCTGCCTCGGTACAGGCCAATCCCCAGCGGTCCGCCCACATGGTCCAGCACGAGGGTGGTGTCCGGAAATGCCTGGGCCAGATCGAGAAAGTCGTCGAGCTGGGTGTGCACCAACCAGGCATCGAAGCTCAGCCCGAGCGGGGCCAGGCATGCAAAGCCCTTTCGAAACTCCGGGTCCAGCAGCAGGCCGGCGGGTGGATTGGCGCTGGTTGCACGGATGCCCGACGCATGCCATGCCGAGACATTCCGGATGCCGCGAAAGCGCCCTCCCGAGATCGCCACGTGCGCCTGCAGTGCATCCCGTGCCCTCGCACCCAGCCGCAGATCGACATTGCCGACAATGGCAGCGCAGGCGCGGGTGGGCCCGAACAAGCCGCTTGCGCTCATCGCTGCAGTGCCATTGGCAAACTCGGTTTCGCCCAGCGAACGCGTCTCGAGCGTGCCCTGAGCGCGGTACATCGCCCGGCATTCGACAAAGACGGTGGCGGTGATTCGATGGCCGGTGTCCGTGTCGGCGAGCAGTTCGGGCAGAAGATAAGGCACCCCGCCGTGAACCCATAGATGGTGGTGCGGATCAATGATCGGCAGATCGGGCTCGATCGCGGGTTCACTGTACTGGGCGACCCAGTCGGGTCGGACACGGAGGAAGTCGTCGGGCAACTGCGAAGCATCGATTGGGGGGGCGGTCATGGCCGGGCTCCGGTTCAGGCGTCCTGATTGAGTATTCGCCGCAAGGCGGCCTTGTTGATCTTCTCGAGCGTCGAGCGCGGCAATTCTTCGACGATGCGCACTTCCCGGGGCTGCTTGAAGCCCGACAGCGTTGCTGTGCATGCGGAGTTGATGGCGGCAACCAGTGCAGCCCTCGAGGCTTCGTCGTTTGCCTGAGCCCGCACGAAGGCCACCGGCACCTCATCGAGCATCGGGTGTCTGAGCCCGACGATCGCGACCTCGAGCACGCCTGGCACGACTGCAATCACCTGTTCGATTTCGGACGCAGCCACGTTTTCGCCACCGACCTTGAGCATGTCCTTGGAGCGGTCGGCGAAATAGAGCCAGCCATCTTCACCGAGCGTGACCCGATCGCCGGTCATGAACCAGCCGTGTTCGTCGAATGAATCGGCGGTTGCCTGCGGGTTGTTCAGGTACTCGGCAAAGAGCGACAGGCCTCGCACGCCCTTGATCAGGAACTCGCCGGTCTCACCGGGCAGTGCATCACGTCCGTCGACTTCGATCCGGATGCCGTACTCGGGTGCGGGCAAGCCCATCGACATCGACGCATTGGGCAGATCGACCAGCCCCACCGTGCCATGGGTGATGGTCTCGGTCATGCCCCACCAGCCGAGGGTCTTGACCTTGAAATGTGCATCCCAGGGCGGCTCGCACACGCCAGTCCCCCACAGGCGATACCGATGCTGCGGCACCGGCTGATCCATCAGTGCCTTCGGAATGAAGCCGATCACCGAGGCCCAGGTGCAGCCTTCCTGCAGCGACACCTCCCAGAAGCGACTGGCTGAAAATCGCGGATTGACCACCGCGGTTGCGCCGGCCCACATCGTGGCCAGCATCGAGTAGGCCTGCGCGTTGGTGTGAAACAGCGGCAAGGTCACCATGTGCACGTCATCGGCGCGCAGGGCCTGATGGCTGGCATTGACGCGTGCACCCCACAGCGCATTCGCATGGGTCCAGAGCACACCCTTGGGACGCGAGGTGGTGCCCGAGGTGTACTGCACGCTGAAGGGTGCGAGTGGATCGTGTGGCCGAGCGGGCAGCGCAGCGGGGTCGCCGTCGATCGATTCGAATGCGTCAGCCTTCGAGGGCGTGCCTGCACCAGCCGCTTCGCCGTTGTCAGTGGTGGTGATGGCCAACCACTTCAGACCCTTGCAGGCGGCATTGACCAGCGCAGCGAATTTCGGTTGCGTGATGCCACCGACACAGCCGGCATGGCTGGCGAAATAGCTGAGTTCGTCTTCACTCGAACGGGCGTTGGTGGTCACCGCAATCGCACCCATCCAGGCACAGCCGAACCAGGCAATGATCGCCTCGGGACAGTTGTCCAGATGCACCAGCACCCGGTCGCCGGGGTGCACGCCGCGAGCATGCAGACCGCCCGCAAAGCGTGCGACCGTGTCGGCGAACTGTGCGTAGGTCCAGAC
>CAIXXI010000273.1 GCA_903923345.1 uncultured Burkholderiales bacterium
AACAGGAGCTTATTGAATGGACCGTCATGATGTAACCCGCAAGATCGTCGACACCAAGGTGCGCAAGGGCATCAAGTGGGCCGATGTCGCCAAGAAGGTCGGACACAGTAAGGAGTGGGTCACCGCAGCCTGTCTGGGTCAGATGACCCTCGATGCGAAACAGGCCGCCGTGCTCGGCGACATCTTCGGTCTGAACGAAGACGAGATGGCCTGGCTGCAGGTCGTCCCCTACAAGGGTTCGCTGCCCACCCAGGTCCCGACCGATCCGCTGATCTATCGCTGGTATGAAATCGTCAGCGTCTATGGCACGACCATCAAGGAACTGATCCACGAGGAATTCGGCGACGGCATCATGAGCGCGATCGACTTCTCGATGGATATCACCCGTGAGCCGGACCCGAAGGGCGACCGGGTCAGCGTGGTGCTCAGCGGCAAGTTCCTGCCCTACAAGACCTATTGAGTCGACCGGGCCGCTACTTGCCTGAGCGGCCCTTTTCCCAGAGCACGTCCTGGCCGCCGGCATGCCGGTTGAGCACGCGTGAGATCACGAACAGCAGGTCTGACAGCCGGTTCACATAGTGCCGGCAGATCGGCCTGACTGTTTCGCTCTGTCCCAGCGTGACAATCGCGCGCTCGGCACGCCGGCACACCGTGCGGGCCACATGGGCCAGCGCGGCCGCTCTCGATCCGCCCGGCAGGATGAATTCCTGCAAGCGCGGCAGTGTGGCGTTGTACTGCGCAAGCAGATCGTCCAGCCGGCTGACTTGCGACTCGGCCATGTTCTCGAAGCCGGGTATGCACAGCTCGCCGCCGAGATCGAAGAGGTCATGCTGGATATCCCGCAGTTCGGCGGCGAGTTGTGCCGGCATCGGCTCGGTGAGCAGCAGCCCGATCGTCGAGTTGAGTTCATCGACATCACCCATCGCGGTCACGCGCGGGCTGTCCTTGCCCGTTCGGCTGCCGTCGCCCAGGCCGGTGGTGCCGTCGTCGCCGGTTCGGGTGGCGATCTGTGTGAGTCGATGTCCCATGGTCTGCTCGCAAGGGCCCATCAGGACCGATCAGTGAAAACGCGCATTCTAGGCGCGATCCAGCCCGGGGCCGGTTTGCCCAGGTTTCGGCCGGGTCTGGTTCAACCAGCGCGCTGAGCGCGCAGGGCCAGCGCACGGTCCAGGAACATCAGCCTGTCCTGGCCCCAGAACCGCTCCTCATCCAGCACCAGGGTCGGCGCGCCGAAGACACCGAGCGCTTCGGCTTCTTCCGTGTTGGCCCGATAGGCGGCCTGCACCGCGTCCGATGGCTCCAGTGCGGCCAGTGCGCGTCCGTCATAGCCGTGCTCATCAGCCACCGCAATCCGGGTGCCTGCATCGGCAATGTCGCGCTCCTGGGCCCACAGGGCGGTCAGCAGGGCATGCGACAGGGCAAATGCATCGAGCCCTTGCAATTGCGCTGCGATCACCATCCAGCCGGCATGCTTGTTCCAGTCGGGCGGTTGTCCATCCGAGGGGTAGTGACGCGGCGTGAGCGTGAGCGGCATGCCCAGATACCGGCTCCAGCGGTCCAGTTCGAGCGCATGGTAAGTGCGCCGCGGCTCGGGGCGTGTGCGCAGCGGGATGCCACCGGTACGCGGCACGACCGCCTGGAAATCGAAGGGCTTGAGCAGCAGGAGGGCGCGGTGTCTGCGCACGATGTCCTGAAGCTGCGGGCCACCGAGATAGGCCCAGGGCGAGGACAGGCTGTAGAAACAATGCAGTTGGGCCGGCTGCAGTCCGGTTTCAGGGGTGTCGTTCATGGAAGTGGCAGGCGGATCAATCGCCGGCATGCAGGCACAATGGTGCGCATTATGGAGCCCCTTGACCCGATCCGCCCGACCGACTTCGGCCTGCTGGCCTCGCAAGAGGGCGCCGAGGCTGCCCGCGCTGCGAGAATCGAAGACCTCGCTTCGCTGCAGGCCCTTGAGGTCCGTGTGGCCCATGACCTGTCCTGCCTGAACTATCCGCCGCCCGACTGGATGCTGCCCACACCCGGATCGAACGGTGTGCCCATGACCGATGTGCTGGTGGTGGGCGCCGGCATGTGTGGCCAGACCGCAGCCTTTGCCCTGCGGCGCGAGGGCCTGCACCGCGTACAGACCATCGATGCCCGAGTCGAAGGCGAAGAAGGCCCCTGGGCACGCTTTGCGCGCATGGAGATGCTGCGATCGCCCAAGCACATCACTGGCCCCGACCTGGGCATTCCGTCACTCACCTTCCGGGCCTGGTATGAGGCGCGTTTTGGCCAGACTGCCTGGCAGGCTCTGCACAAGGTCTGGCGGCTCGACTGGCGCGATTACCTGCTGTGGGTGCGGCGTCAGGTTGGCGTGCGGGTCGACAACCGTGTGCAGCTGCTGAGTGTGAATCCGGCGTCTCAAGCGCTTCGCGTGGTGCTTGAAAGCCCATCAGGCCGACAGGAGCTCGAAGTGCGCAAGCTGGTGCTGGCGCTTGGGCGGGACGGCAGCGGCGCAGCCCGGCGTCCGGTGTTCGCCTCGCTGGATCCGGATTCGGTGGCGGCCCGAGAACGGGTGTTCCATTCCAGCGACGCCATCCCGTTCGCGGCTTTCCGAGGCCGGCGCATTGCGGTGCTTGGCACCGGTGCTTCGGCTTTCGACAACGCAGCGCTGGCCCTCGAGCAGGGCGCGGCATCGGTCGTCATGTTTGCGCGCCGGCCGCAGTTGCCGCAGGTCAACAAGTCCAAATGGACCTCGTTCCCGGGCTTCTTTCGGGGCTATCCGGCCCTCAGCGACAGCCAACGGGTGAGCTTTTACGCCCATATTTTCGATGAGCAGGTGCCGCCGCCGTTCGAGTCGGTGCTGCGATGTGATCGCCATGCCGCTTTTGAGCTGCGCCTGGGCGAGCGCTGGGATGACCTGCAGGCCGATCAGGAGGGCGTGACCGTCACCACGCCGAAGCAGCGTCTGCGATTCGATGCCGCCATCCTGGGCACCGGTTTCGATGTGAACCTGATCGATCGCCCCGAGCTGGCGGCTGTCTCGTCCTGGGTGATGACCTGGGGCGATCGCGCGTGCGTGCCGGATTCGCCCAGCGCAGATGAAATCCGCCGCTTTCCCTATCTGGGTGACGGTTTCCAGCTGATGCCGCGCGAAGGCGCCCCGCTTGAGCTCAGCGAGGCACTCTCGAGAATCCACCTCTTCAACTGGGGCAGTGCGATCAGCCATGGGGCGGTCGCGGGCGATATTCCTGGTATTGCGGTGGGCGCGAATCGTCTGGCCCATGCGCTGGTCAGGGATTTATTCGTTGAAGACGCCGCCCGCCACGAACCGCGCATGCGCGCCCATGACGAAGCGGAGCTCAAGCCCACCCGCTGGTGGGTACCGCCTTCGGTCAGTCGAGAGTGACGCCGGCCTGACGCACCACCTGCGCCCAGCGCGCCCGGTCTGACTTGAGGGTTGCCCGGAACTGCTCCGGGCTCTCGATGCGCACGGTGTTGCCGGCTCCGGTCAGTTTGCCGGCGACCTCAGGCGATTCCAGCACGCGCCGCACCGCGGCATTCAAGGTCTCGACCACCCGGGGCTCCATGCCTTTGGGCCCGAGCAATCCGAACCAGATGTAGCTGTGATAGCCCGGCAATCCCGACTCGGCGATGGTCGGGATCTCCTGGACCACCGAAACCCGGCTCGGTGTGGTGACGCCGAGCAGCCGCACCTTGCCGGCCTTCCATTGTCCGATCACGGTCTGAACCTGATTCATGATGCAGCAGACCTGCCCCTGCAGGACGGCCTGCATCGCCTCCGGTCCGCCCTTGTACGGCACATGCACCATGTCCAGACCGGCCTTGGCATTGAACTCTGCGAAGGCGAGATGGGTGCCGGTGCCGTTGCCGGTCGAGGCGAAGTTGTAGCGTCCTGGTTCGGATTTCACCCGGGCGATCAGCTCCGGTACGGTCTTGACGTCGAGCACCGCCGGGTTGACGGTGAGCACGTTCGAGACTTCATTGAGCGTGGCCACCGGCGTGAAGTCGGCCTCCACATCGAAGGGCATCTTGCGATACAGCGCCGGATTGATTGCATGGGTGCCCGAGGTGCCCAGCACCAGGGTGTGGCCGTCGGGACGTGCCCGTGCCACGAAATCCGAGGCGATATTGCCGGCTGCCCCGGGCTTGTAGTCGATCAGCACCGGAACGCCGAGCTGGCGCGACAAGGGCTCCTGAATGAGCCGGCCCACCACATCCACCCCCGAACCCGGTGGGAAGGTCATGACGATCGTGATCGGCTTGCCGCCCGGGAACTCAGTCGGCTGGGCGTTCGCTGCGGCACCTGACAGCAGGCTCAGCAGAGCCGTCACGGCTGTCAGCAGGTGAACTGCATCGCGCTTGAACGGAATGGACATCGAGGATCTCTTCAGGTTTGAGGGCAGATCGAAAGAATAACCGCTGACAAAGGGTCGATTTGAGCGCCTGGGCCCGACGCATGGCGCAGCATTTCAGACACAGCACGCGTGGATTCGACAATAATCGCCTTTCTGGCATCGCTGTTGAGGTTCATGCCCGATGCGAACGTCAATAAGGTTTTGCACTATGAATGCATGCAGTCAATCCGCGCAGACTCGCAGGTCTCGCATGCGAACCATCGCTCGGGCCATCGCCGGGATTGTCCTGGGGCTTTCATTGCCGGCGCTGAACGTCCAGGCGGCCGAGTACCGGTTTTCTCCAGTCAACCAGTACGGCATCAAGCTGACCGCCGAGTACTGGAATCCGATCATCGATTACGTGTCACAGCAAAGCGGGGTCAGGCTGATCCTCAAGATCGGTCGAACCTCTGCTGACACGACCGCGTATGTCCTGGCGCAGGAGGTCGAGTTCGTTTTCTCGAACCACCTGTTCAGCCCGGACCGCGATCGCCTCGGCTGGAAGGTCACCGCCCGTCGCAATGCACCTCCCATTCATGGTCAGATCGTCGTACCGGCTGATTCGCCGGTCACCACCTTGTCCCAGCTCAATGGTCAGGAAGTGGCGTTTGCAGGGCCCGAGGCCCTGGTTGGCTACAAATTTCCCTACGCCCATTTGCTGTCCAGTCAGATCGATGCCCGTCCGGTCTTTGCGGGCAACATGGATGCGGCCTTCACCCAGATGTTCAGTGGTCGAGTGCGCGCAGCCGGTGCGAATTCCCAGCTGATCGAGGGTTTCTCCAAGCGGGAGGGCAAACCGTATCGTGTTCTGTGGAGCTCCGACCCGCTGCACGACCTGGCTCTGATGATCAGCTCCAGCGTTCCCGAGCGCGATGCCCAGGCCGTGACCCGCGCCTTCATCGGCATGTACAAGGACCCACAGGGGCGCGAGATCCTGCGGCGCAGCTCCCAGGCTGTTGGCCTGAGTGCCGATGTGTATTTCATTGCCTCGGACGGTCAAGAGTATGGGGCTTATCGCGCCTTCTACAAGAACGCGCCGCCCTCACTGCGCTAAGGTGCCCCAATCCCGACTCAACCGCCTGTTGCCCCATTCTTTGGGGTTGCGGGTCTTTTCGCTTTACGCACTGAGCCTGGTCCTGACGGTTGCGGTCGGATTGGGCGCGTTCTACCGATTGCAGTTCTCCCGTCACATCGAGGACGCCGAAGTCTCAGCCTCGATGCTCTCGCAGGTGCTGGTGCAGACCATCGCCGACAGTGCCGTCATCGGTGATTACGACACCATCAACAAGACCCTGCGCAAGACGCTCACCCGATCGCCGTTTGCGTCGGCCGCCTACATCGACCTCAAGGGTGGCGCGATCCGCATCGACAGCGTGCGCAATCCGAAGCTGGGGCGGGCGCCCGAATGGCTGGCCAGGCGAGTCGGTCGGGATCTGGAGCCCCTCAATACGGTCATCTCCGTCGGCGGTCGCGACTACGGTGTCTTGCGGCTGAACTTTGCCGCCGACCAGGTCGCTGCCGAGGTCTGGGATCTGATGCGGGGTGCGTTGCTGCTGGCGCTGTCGGGCCTGACCTTCGGCCTGCTCATCATCGGTTTGCCGATGCTGAGGTGGCTGCGCAACCTCAAGCGAATCGGTGCCTTCGAGGCCGAGATTCGCGAGGGCCGGATCGACCCGAACCAGGTGATCGATGCCGATGCGCCGATCGAGATCCGGCGCGCCTTCGACGTGCTCAGCCGAACGGCAGCCAGCCTGCATGCCCAGCGCGAGAAGGCCGACATCACGCTGCAGGCGGTGGCTGACGGAGTGCTCACTCTCGATAAAAACGGGCTGGTGGTCTATGCCAACCCGGCTGCCAGTGCCATGCTGGGTCGTTCTCCGAACGCACTGCTGGGTGCTTCACTCGAGGAGGTCCTGCCGGGTGCGGTGCAGGCTGATGGATTTGAAAAAGGCTGGCGCAATCGCCGGGTCGAGCTGGCCGAACCGCTTGAGCCCGGTGCTGTGCAGTCGGATCCGACGCAAGGCGCAGCGCCCCTGGCCGGGATGACCGGGCGGGTGCTTGACACCAGCCTTGCCCCGATCGTCGCGGGCGAGGGGCAGTCTGCCGGTTTTGTGCTTGCCTGCCACGACATCACCGATGCGCACCGCCTCGACCTGCGGCTGCGCGATGAATTTGCCAAGAGCGAGCGGGCGATCGAGTCACTTCGAGCCATGGCGCAACGTATGTTGCCGGCCTCCCGTCGCGAGAGCTTCAAGCAGGAGGGGGACCTGGCGGTGCTGTCCGAGGCACTGTCCGAGCTCATTCGTGAACGCGAGTCCGGTCGCAGCAAGCTGGTGCGAGCCAAGCTCGATGCCGAGGCGTCCAACCGTGCCAAGAGCGAGTTCCTGGCCAATATGAGCCACGAGATCCGGACCCCGATGAATGCCATCCTGGGGTTGAGCGAACTGGTGCTGAGCACCCCGCTGATGCCCCATCAGCGTGAGCATCTGCGGCTGGTGAAGGCGTC
>CAIXXI010000274.1 GCA_903923345.1 uncultured Burkholderiales bacterium
AGCCTCGAAATGGGCGTCTCCACCTATCACGCGTCAGTCGCTGGTCTGGGTGGCTGCCCCTTCGCCAAAGGCGCAACCGGCAATGTGGCCACCGAAGACCTGCTCTACATGCTCGACGGGTTGGGTATCCAGACGGGCGTCGACCTGGGCAAGATGGTCGAAATCGGGCAATGGATCTCCGGATTGCTTGGACGCAAATCGATCTCCCGCGCCGGCAATGCCCTGGCCGCCAAACAGGCTGCCTGAGCCCTCCGATGGCCAACCGACCCTACCCAGATTCAGACAGCCTGCGCGCCGGTGTGGCGCGCGGCGAGCCGGTGGCCTCACCGTGCATATCCATCTGCCGCATCCTTCCAGAGTCCCGGCTGTGTGAAGGCTGTTACCGATCGATCGACGAAATTGCCGGCTGGGGATCGATGGGCAACACCCAGCGACTGCAAGTCTGGGATCGGATCTTCGAGCGTCGGGCCCAAAACAGCTCAAGCCCGGGATGAGCGCGGTCCGCTGGTATTTCGACTTCATCTCGCCCTACAGCTACCTGCAGGGCACCCGACTCGGCGTGTTCAGTCAACTGACCCACATCGAATACAAGCCGATCCTCTTTGCCGGCTTGCTCGAACATCATGGTCAGAAGGGGCCGGCTGAAATTCCAGCCAAGAAGACCCACACCTTCAGAGAGATTGTCTGGCGCGCCCATCGCGACGGCATTGCCTTGAAGCTGCCCGCCATGCACCCCTTCAACCCGCTGCCGCTGCTCAGGCTCTCGATTGCACTGGGCAATCGACCCGAGGTGGTCGAAGCGCTGTTCCGATTCGTCTGGGTTCAGGGCCACCTGCCCACCGACCCGCAGGCCTGGGCAAGCCTGTGTGAGTCGCTCGGTGTGACGGATCCGGACCGCCTGATTGCCCAGCCCGATGTGAAGGCCGAATTGCGCGCCAACACCGATGAGGCGATCCAGGCGGGCGTGTTCGGCGTGCCCAGCCTGCTGATCCGTGATCAGGTCTTCTGGGGTGATGACATGACCGATGCCGCGCTCGCCTGTCTGCGCGGTGATCCGTTCTTTCAGTCGGCCGCCATGCAGCAGGCCGCTTCGCTGCCAGACGGTGTGCACAGGCCTGCAGTCTCGCACCGACCCGACGCAACGTGACGCCCAGCTCGACCACTCAGCCGCAACTGCCTGCGACGATGCGCTTCATCGAGCGCGACTGGCTGTCCGCCAATGGCATCTTCTTCGACGACGGCCAGTCCACTGCACTGATCGACACCGGCTACATCAAGCATCGCGACATGACCCTCGCCGTGTTACGTGAGCTGCTGGGTCAACGTCCGCTCGATCAGATCATCAACACCCACTTGCACTCGGACCACTGTGGCGGCAATGCGCTGCTGCAGCGCTCGTATCACAGCCGCACACTCATTCCGGCCGCCAGCGCGCCGGCGGTGCGCGACTGGAACCAGACCGCATTGACCTTCGAACGAACCGGACAGCGCTGTGAGCCTTTCACCCTCGACGGCACGATCGATGACGGCGACGAGCTGACACTGGGCGGCCTGCAGTGGCAGGTGATTGCTGCCCCGGGTCATGACCCGCATGCGGTGGTGCTCTATTGCGAATCGCATCGGATCCTCATCAGTGCCGATGCGCTCTGGCAAAACGGCTTCGGCGTGATCTTTCCGGAGCTTGAAGGCGAGTCGGGCTTTGCCGAGCAGCGCGCCATCCTGGAGCGCATCCGTTCACTGCAGGTCGACATCGTCCTGCCCGGACATGGCCCCCTGTTCACTAACGTCGACGAAGCCATCGAGCGCGCCTGTCGCAGACTCGATCATCTCGGTTCAGACCCGGCGCGTAACGCCCGGCATGCAACCAAGGTGCTGCTGAAGTTTTTGCTGCTCGAACACCAGCAGGTTGCGCTCGATGCAGTGCCGGCGCTGCTCAACACCATCCCGCTCATCGATCTGGCCAACCAGCGCTACATCGGCATGCCTGCTGACGAACTGGCGCGCTGGGCTGTGGACGAGCTGGTGCGCGCCGGCGCAGCGCGCATCGATCGCCAGATGCTGATCGATGCCTGACAGGACCGACGCATTCATGCCCACGCACCCTGTGCAGTCCATTCTGATTCGAGACAGTCGCGACGACGATCTGCCCGCGATTCACGCGATCTACGCCTACCACGTGCTCAACAGCACCGGCACGTTCGAGATCGAGGCACCTGGCATCGACGACATGGCGCAGCGGCGCGCCGATGTGCTGAAGAACGGCTTTCCATGGCTGGTCGCTGAAATCGGTGGCCAGGTCGCAGGCTATGCCTATGCCAATCTGTTTCGCGTGCGCCCCGCGTATCGCAACACGGTCGAGAACTCGATTTACATCGACGAGCAGCTTCGTGGCCGCGGCATCGGGCGCGTGCTGCTCACTGCCTTGCTTGAACGCTGTGAGCAGCTGGGTTGCCGTCAGGTGCTTGCGGTCATCGGTGACAGCGCAAACACCGGCTCGATCGCCCTGCACTCGGCCTGCGGATTCCGATTTGCCGGCACGCTGCGCTCGAGCGGCTGGAAATTCGAGCGCTGGCTCGACACCGTCATCATGCAAAAAGAGCTTGGGGCCGGCGACCGGACCCCGCCCAACCGCTAGAACGCCGATTCTGGCTGGTCGATCCAGGCTGGCCGATTCAGCGGCCCTTGGCCTTCAGGCTTCGGGACAGCTCGAGCCCCACGCCCTTGTTGACGAACTCGGTGGTGTACACCTTGGACAGGTCAACCTCGCCAGCCTTGAACAGCCCCGACTTGACCATCTTGTCGTGGAAATCCTTGACCTTGGCCGCATCGATCGCGCCGATACCGAGTTTGAGCGAGTCGCCGGAGTCGACGATACCCATCTCGCGCATCTTCGCCACGCCGCGATCGAGTTCGTCCTGCGTGGTCTCCGGATTGAGCTTTCGGATCATCGCATCCGCAGCAGTCCGATCGCCGTACAGGTAGTTGACCCATCCGATGATCGAGGCGTCGACGAATTTGCGCACCATCTCGGGTTTGCGCTGAATCAGGTCGGGGCGGGTCTCGATGGTGGTCGAGTAGGTCGACCACCCATGATCAGCCAGCAAAAAGACCTTGGGCGCGACACCGGTCACTTTCTCGATTGAGATCGGCTCGGCCGTCACATAGCCCTGCTGCACAGATCGCTTGTCAGCCAGAAACGGCGCCGAGTTGAAGGTGTAGGGCTTGAGCTGCTCATCCCGAAAGCCGTCGGTCTTCATCCACTGCCACCAGCTGAATTGCGAGTCGCGCCCGATCAGCATTACCGGCGCCTTTTTCAGGTCTTCCCAGCCGGTGTACTGGCCGGGGTGGGCGATCAGGACCTGAGGGTCCTTCTGAAAGATCGCCGCGACCACAACGGTCGGCACCTTGTTGCGCACGTTGTCGAAGGTGTGCAGCAGATTGCCGGTCATGAGGAAATCGATTCGACCCGCCGGCAACAAGGGCCGGTTATTGACCTGAGGCCCGCCCTCCCGGATTTCGACCTCGAGGCCGCTCTTGCGATAGGTGCCATCGACCAGTGCCTGATAGAAGCCACCGTGGGCGGCCTGCGCTTTCCAGTTGGTCGCAAACACCACTTTCTCTTGCGCATCCGCCACAGTGGGTGCCGTCATCAGTGACAGTGCCGCCACCAGGGCCAGGCTCAGGCGCGCAAACACGCGGCGACCGGCGTGGCCCAAGCGCCGGGGCTCAGCACGTCTGTGCAGGCAAACCGTGCGGGAAACGAGTTGACGATCCATCCGGGGCTCCTTTTTTTGCGTTAGCGGCTCGGCGGCGAGGCCGTCAGTCGCGCGGCAGTTCAGTGTCGTGCCAACGCCCGAGCAAGCGGCGCGCCAGCGTGTCGAACAGCACGTGAATGAGAATTCCAACACCAGACACTAATGTCAGGGCAGCGAACATCTTCGGAATCTCGGTGCGAAAACTGGCTTCAAGAATACGTGAAGCCAGACCGGTCTCGCGACCGGCTGCACCGGCTGCAAACTCGGCCACCACCGCCCCGATCAAAGCCAGCCCGCCGGCAATGCGCAGGCCCGCCAGGAAATAGGGCAAGGCGCTTGGAACCAACAGCAGCCGCAGCCTTTGCCAGGGGGTCGCGCCGTACAGCGCGAACAGTTCACGAAGGTTGGCATCGGCACTGCGCAACCCGACCACCGTATTGGCCAGGATCGGGAAAAAAGCCACGATGAAGGCACAGATCAGGAGTGCCGCGGTGGTCGATTCGACATAGATCAGGATCAGGGGTGCGATCGCCACGATCGGCGTGACCTGCAAAACGATTGCAATCGGAAACAAGGCCCGCTCGATGGGCCGAGACAGGGCAAACAGCGCCGCCATGGCAACGCCCCCGACGATGGCAAGCAGAAGCGCGCCCACGGTGAGGCGGACCGTGAACCACAACGACGGCAGCAAGGACGGCAGCTCCTGCCAGAGGGTGCTCGCGATCAGCGACGGGGCTGGCAGGATGTAATGGGGGATGTCATTGAAGCGGACGATGGCTTCCCAGAACACCAGTACCCCGAGCCCCACCAACAGCGGCACCAGGGATCGCCCGACTCGACGGTCTGTCATGACTGAGCGTTGCGCAATGCGGTCGAGGCCCTGACGCAGCGCTCGACGTAATGAGGCGTCGCCCGAAACGCATCATCGCGCTGACCGGCCCCCTCGATCTCGATGGATTCGATGATCCGACCCGGCCGGCTGCTGAAAACCGCCACGCGCGTCGAGAGGTAAACCGCCTCGTAGACGTTATGCGTCACGAAGATCACCGTCAGGCCCTGCTCCTGCCAGATGCGCATCAAATCGTCGTCGAGCCGTCCGCGGGTGATTTCGTCAAGTGCTGCGAAGGGCTCATCCAGCAGCAAGAGCTTCGGGCGAGTGACCAGCGCCCGGGCGATCGAGACCCTCATCCGCATGCCGCCAGACAGTTCGCGAGGATAAGCCTGCTCGAACTCGCCAAGGCCGACCCGCGCAAGAACCTGCATCACCTCGTCGCGTACGGAGGCAGCCGAGCGACCCTGCAGCCGCAGCGGTAATCGCACATTGTCAAAGACCGTGGCCCAGGGCATCAGGGTGGGCTCCTGAAAGACGAAGCCCAGGGGCTGGCCTGGCAAGCGCGTCACGCGGCCCTGGGTCGGCTCGATCAACCCTGCTGCCAGCCGCAAGGCGGTGCTTTTGCCACAACCCGAAGGCCCGAGCAGGCTCAGAAATTCGCCCTGGCGGACGTCCAGATCCAGAGATTGCAGCGCCACCACGCCGGTGGGAAAGCGCAAGTGAACGCCGTGCAGCGACAGCGCGATCGGGTCAGACTCTGGGGGCGGCGGCATCGCCCGATGGTAGCGCAGCGCCCGGTCAGGGCCGAGCGATCAGTCGTTGCGCTTCCAGGGCCGGCGCATGTAAAGCGTGGCCGCTTCAGTCCGGTTGCGCACACCCAGACGCATCAGCAATTCCCGGACATGCGCCTTGGTGGTGTTCAGGCTGATCTGATGGCGAACGGCAATTTCCGCGTTCGACAGCCCCTCGGCAAGTCCCTGCCAGATCTGCTGCTGACGCGGGCTCAGGTCAAAGGACAGTCGGTTCGCACCCAATCCGTCCTCGAGTGAAGCCTCACTCGTCACCGATCGAGCCAGTGCCTCCAGAATGGCGGTTGGCGGTTCAGTCTTGGAAATCATTGCGGCGGCACCCAGGGCGATTGCGTTGCGCCGCAGGGGTTCGCTGTCGAGTGCACTGAACACCACGACGCTGACTTCAGGTCTGAGGGCTCGCAATTCGGTGAGGGCCTCGAGGCCGGTTGCATCCGGAAGGCGCAAGTCCAGAACGGTTGCGACCAGGCTGGGTTCAACCTGGTAAAGCGCCCTGGCCTGGCGCAGGCTGGCTGCCTGCATGGCCCTGAAATTCTGGAAGTGATGCTCGATCAGACCGACCAGTGCCATCGGAACGATGGGATGGTCGTCGACAATGAGAACCGTCTTGGCGTTGGACTCGGCCACGGTCAGGCCTGCAAACCAGGGCCGGTGTGGCGCAACCGGCAGATGTCAGGACAGGTTCGGAGCAGCATAGCTTCAAACCGTAACGTGCCTCACACCCGTTCATCAATGACTTGCACCCCTCCCGCTCGAGAGATGGGTTCCTTGCTCACCTGTTTGGGTGAGCGGGATTTGTGTTCTACGCAACACATGCGCCGGATGAGCCCGCTGGCGATGCACCGTCCCGGTGAAATCCCGCCCTGATCGGGTTCAGATCACCGATGCGGTGCACCCGTCCATCGGGATGATCGCGCCCGACACATAACTGGCCGCGTCCGACAGCAGGAACAGCGCAACGCGCGCCACCTCCTGCGGCTCACCCATTCTCCCCATCGGGATGCGAGCGAGTTCATCGGCCAGCACTTCATCGCGGGAGCGGCCGCTGGCTCGAGCCGACACCGCCAGACCTTCCTCGACCCGGCCGGTACGGGTCAGGCCGGGATTGATGCCATTGACGCGAATGCCCTTGGCGGCGAACGCACGCGCGTAGGCAACGGTGGCCAGCATCAAGGCAGCATTGGCTGAACCGCCCGGGATATGCATGGGCGAGCCTACCCGGCCGCCCTGCCCGATCACATTGACCACTGCACCGCGGCCGCGTGCCGCCATGGCGCGCACCACCGGCTCGAGCAGGTGAATGGTGCTGAAGTATTTGGCATCCATGCCCTGATGGAAGGCATCGGCGCTCAACTCGTCTGGCGCAAAGCGGCGCGCAGCACCCGCCGAATTCAGCAGCAGGTCAACTGGCCCGACTTCTTTCTCAACCCGTGCCGCCAGCGCCTGGGCTTGCGCTGCGTCGGAGAGGTCTGCCGCCATGGCCTGGACCTTCAGGCCGTCGGCGTTCAGTTCAGCGCAGGCCGACTCAAGGTTGGCCATGCTGCGCGAGACCATGACGACCCGGGCGCCGGCCTCGGCGAAGACCCGGGCACAGGCCAGGCCGATGCCCTTACTGGCGCCGGTGACCAGGGCAATGCGGTTTTCAAGGGTGATCTGCATGGTGAGTCTCCTGTTCGAGATGGATGGGGTGCCGGCAGTGTGCCATCTCGTGACCTTGTGCTCATCGACGGGCTGGCACAATCAGGGGCTGCGCCCGGCGCATACATCAAAGGAGACACCCATGAGCACTGCGGCCCCCGATTGGGCAAGCCTGTCAGCAGCGCTTGAGCGACTGCTCAGGCTGCGTGCGATCCCCTTCGGCATCAAGCGGTTTCAAACGGTTGCCGAGATGGAGGCGATTCCAAAGATTCGTCGTCCTAAGTCGATCCACACAACCGACCAGATCGTGGCCCAGGCCGCCCGACTGGGCTGGACGGTCGGAATCACCGGCGACAACCTGGTCGGCGCGCAGTGCAAGGCCGTGGTCGGACTCGGCCCAGCCGACGAGGACTGGCGATCGGGCAAATCGATGGTGGGTGTCTGGTATGCCACGCCCGAGGATGCACGGGCCCACCAGTCGGCCATGCACATCCCCAAACCGGCTGCGGCGCTGGCCGTGTCGCCGCTGGCATCGGGCCGTCTCGATCCGCCTGACATCGCGCTCTTTTATGCCACCCCTGGCGCGATGATGTACTTCATCAACGGCCTGCAATGGACCGGTTACAAGCGCTTTGACTGGAGCGTGGTCGGCGAGTCGGCCTGTGCCGATTCCTGGGGACGCGCGCTGGCCACCGGCGAGCCTAGCCTGTCGATCCCGTGCTTTGCCGAGCGCCGCTATGGGGGCGTGCTCGACGACGAAATGCTGATGGCCTTGCCGCCGGGCTTGCTGGCCAAGGCGATCGAGGGCATGCAGGCGCTGGCGAAAAACGGCTTTCGCTATCCTTTCCCGCAATACGGAATTCAGCAGGATGTCCGTGACGGCATGGCCGCGAGCTATCCGGACCGGGCTGCAAAGTAGACCCCTCTTCACCCAAGACTCGGGAAAACACCATGACCGAACTCGACCGATTTCTGACCGCACGCAACGGACTGCTCGAGCGGCGCACCGACATCGACGCGGCCTGCGCAAACTTCCAGTGGCCCGCACTGGACCAGTTCAACTGGGCCATCGATTATTTCGATGCCATCGCCCGGGACAACGACCAGCCCGCCTTGCATATCGTCGAGGAGAGCGGCACGCAAGCCCGGCTCAGCTACGCCGAGTTGTCACGCCGATCGTCCCAGGTGGCCAGTTTTCTGACGGGCCTGGGCGCCAAGCCAGGTGACCGCATCCTGCTGATGATGGGCAATGAAGTGCCGCTGTGGGAAACGATGCTGGCGGCGATCAAGCTGGGGGCAGTGGTGATTCCGGCCACCACCTTGCTGTCGGGTGCCGACCTCATGGACCGGCTCGAGCGCGGACAGGTGCGATGGATCATCACCAATGCCACCGGACTGGCGCGGGTGAGCGAACTCGCACCCGATGCGACTCAGGGCGTGGTGCGTGTCCTGGCGGGCGATGCCGGACGCGCAGGCGACGGCAAACCGCCATCGGGGTGGGTCGACTATCGCGACTCGGCTACGGCCAGCGCCCAGTTCACCCCGTCGCGAGCCATCGCGGTCTCCGAGCCGCTGCTCGAGTACTTCACCTCGGGCACGACCGCCAAGCCCAAGCTCGTTCGGCACTCGCGCCAGAGCTATCCGGTGGGCCATCTGTCGACCATGTACTGGCTGGGCCTGCAACCCGGCGATGTGCACTGGACGATCAGTTCGCCGGGCTGGGCCAAGCACGC
>CAIXXI010000275.1 GCA_903923345.1 uncultured Burkholderiales bacterium
GCCTGCGGGATCAGGGCATTGCAGTTCATGGCCTGTGGCGGCAGCCCGGCATTGATTTATCGATTCCGTATCGGCTTGCCGGCATGCTCAGGCAAAGCGGTGCACAGCTGATTCACGCCCATCAATGTTCCCCCTGGTTTTATGCGGCTTTATCCCGCTTGCTCAATCCCAGGCCGCGATTGCTGCTTGAAGAGCACGGCCGTTTCTGGCCTGAGCCGAATAACGCAAAGCGCCGGCTGGTGAACCAGCACCTCATCAACCGTCTGACCCATCGGTTTGTCGCGGTCTCTCAGGATATTGCTGCACGCCTGACTCGGTATGAGGGCATTCCGTCTGACCGCATCGAAGTAATTTACAACGGTGTGGATGCGCCGAGCCGCCCGAGTGCTGAAGAAGTGCTGCAGCGACGGGCTTCGTTGGGCATTGCAGCAGACGATTTCGTGATTGGTACGGTTGGGCGATTCGATCCGATCAAGAATTTGCCCATGCTCATCGATGCACTGACGGCCTTGTGTCGAACTAATCCACGCGTGCGTGGTCTGCTGATCGGTGATGGCCCGGAACGCACAGACATCACACGGCGAGTGCGTGAAGCCGGGCTGGATGGCCGAATCATCCTGACCGGGCATCGAGATGACGCTCGAGCCTTGCTGCCTTGCATGGATCTGTTTGTGCTGGCGAGTTTTTCTGAAGGTACCTCGGTGGCATTGCTCGAGGCGATGTCTGCTGGGCTGCCTGCGGTGGTGACGGCGGTGGGCGGTAATCCGGAAATCGTGATGGATGGGCTCACGGGATGGGTTGTGCCTTCGGGCGATACCGCCGCCTTGACTCATGCGTTTGAGCAGGCTTTTTCGCAGAGGCAGTTGCGTATCGAGCGAGGCTCGGCCGGCCGTTCGCGTTTTGAGAAGCAGTTCACGATGGATGCCATGCTCGACGCGTATCGTTCTGTTTATGACTCCATGCTTGCGGGCCAGAGATGAGCCTGGCACGCCTGCTCAAGCGATGCGTGTTTGCTGCCGCGGTGCTGGTGGTTTGGCCGCTGTGGGTTTTGTCGTGGCTGGAGCGTCGCCTGGGTCTTGGTGAAGAAGCTTTTCTGTTTGGTGCGCAACTGCTTGCCCTGATGCCCGGATTGCCCGGTGCATTCCTTCGCGGTGCTTATTACGTCGGGACCCTGGAGCGCTGCCATTGGGAAGTGCGCGTTGGCTTTGGTTCGATCTTCGTCAAGCGGGCTGCGTCAATGGCGCGGCATGCATCCATGGGCAATTACTGCGTGATCGGCAATGCGGATATCGGTGAGGGCGTGATGATCGGCAGTCGAGTCAGTGTGCCGAGCGGCAAGCGTCAGCATTTTGATGAGTCGGGCCGATTGTCAGCGACTGCCGGGAACTTTGACCGGGTCCGGATTGGCGCGCGCAGCTGGATCGGTGAAGGCGCGATCGTGATGGCAGATGTGGGCGAGCACAGCGTGGTTGGAGCAGGTGCGGTGGTGGTGAATCGGATCGGGGATCGGATGCTGGTTTCAGGGAATCCTGCGCAGGCCCTCAGGCCAGTGGATGTTGACGCTGCTGCTGTGCAGGGGAGGGACTGACATGTGCGGCATCGCCGGCTTCATCGATTTCAACCGACACGACGCGAATCATGCCCGGGCACGTGTGAAGGCCATGACCGATGCGATCCCGCATCGCGGGCCGGATGCAGATGGCTTTTTCGTTGACCCGCATGTGGCCTTAGGGCATCGGCGGTTGTCGATCATCGATGTGGCCAGTGGCCATCAACCCATGGCTGCAGCCGATGGCCAGGTTCAGATTGCTTTCAATGGCGAGATCTACAACTTCCAGGCCTTGCGCAGCGAGCTTCAAGCGATGGGCCATGGGTTCAACACC
>CAIXXI010000276.1 GCA_903923345.1 uncultured Burkholderiales bacterium
GACAATTACTGTGTTTCAGCTTTATTAAATGTTGAATGTGAATTAAAAATTAACAATCACATGTGTATCCTGAGATGTATGTTAACGAGTTTTTAGATTAATTTCAACATCTAGAAACATATTGAGGTGTCACTGCATTTTCCGCTGTCGATGGAACAACACGACATGGCGATATCGAATGTGATGAATTTGGCAAAATCAGAGCTTGAATAAAAAAACCCCCGGTCTTGCGACCGGGGGTTTCAGGTTCGCCCGAATCAATCGGGTTCGCTGGCGGCTTATCTCCGAGTGATCTGATTGACTGCGGTGTTGCCTGTGGCCTGCGCCGCAACCGTGTTTCCGGAGACGGTGGCAGTGCGTGAGGCACCTGGCTGGGTCGATGCACCGGCGCCTGCGATGACCGTGACCCCCGACACCTGGGCGCTGACGGCGCTGGTGCTGGTCTGGGTGTTGGTCAGGCTAGAGCTGGCCTGCATCGCGGAGCCCGGCATCGCCGAGAGGGTCATCTGGTTGCTTGCGGTATTGGCCGTCGACAGGGCTGCGATGGTGTTGCCACTGATGGTCAGGGTCGAGCTGTCCACCGCTGCGCCGACGACACCAAGCTGAGCATTGGTCACCTGGGTGCTGATCGGGCCGCTGCTGTTTTGCTGGCTGTTCAGGGCATAGGTGGCTGCCGGTGCGACCGCGCCTGCATTGCCAATCGGGTTCGACGACAGGGCATTCAGGATGTTGGTCGCAGCGTTGGCGGTGCCCTGCGCGACCATCACGTTCCCGCTGACGGTGGCATTGATGCTGTTCAAGGCAATTCCGGCATTGAACGGCGCGATGACACCCAGCGTGGTCAGCATGGGGCCGCCGATCGATGCGTCCACAGCACCGGAAGCGACCTGATTGCTGTTCACATTGCCGATGGCGTTGAGTGCGCTGGTTGCATCCACAACGATTGCATTGGTCGCTGTGTTCACTCCGGCCGATGCGGTCACGCGGTTGTCTGAGACGACCGCGTTGCCACTGCTCAGGGAGTTGGCGGTCAGGCCAAGCTGGCCATATGACACGGAAGCATATGAGCCGCCCGTGCTTGCCTGCTGGTTGTCGACCACCATCGCCGGACTGACTGACGGAACCACCAGGCTGGTGGCCGTCGCTTGCAACACGTTGACAGCATCATTTTGCATGGCTGATGCCTCAGCCCGGTTGCCACTGACCGTGATCGGGCTGCTGGATGCGCCATTGGTGCTCACGCCGAACAGCGTGGCACCAGAGGCGTGGCCAGTGGCCGCGACGACGGATGCAGACACATCGCCACCGGTGCGCTCCTGAGCGTTGAACACGTTGGCGGTCGAACCGGACAGGCTGCTGGTGGTGATTTGCAGTCGATTCGAGGCGCTTTGGCCCAGGGCAGCCGCGGAAATGCTGTTGTTCGACAGGGTGATCGAACTGTTGTCGATCTGACCGCCGGCAAGGATCTCCTGGCTGCCTGTGCTGAGTGCCGACACGCCGCCTTCGCCACGCTGTGAGTTGTTCACATTGAACGAGCCGCCTGAGCCGCTTGCCGATGTGGCTGACACGGCCAGAACGTTCGAGCCGGTATTTCCAATGGCCTGTGACTGAATCGCATTGCCCGAAGCGGTCAGGCTTGAGCCAGACACGTTTGAGCCAGAGGAAACCACCAGGCTTGTGAGGGCAGACGTTGTTGCAGAAATCGTGCCGCTGACAATCTGGGTCGACTCCACCGAACTTTGCTGGTTGGAGAAGTTGGTTGTCACGAGATCAGCCAACTGCGACGACCGGTTGCCCACGGCAGCGGATGCGATCGAGTTGTCGGTGACCGTCAGGCGCGAATTCGTCAAATTGCCGCTCACCTCGCTGGCCACCTCACCCGATGCCTCGGCTGAAAGCTGCAGGTTGGTGGCATTCTGACTCGACTGAGTGAAGTTGCTGATACCGGTCTGTGCGGTTCCGAGTTGCCGTGCCTGCACGCTGGTCGTGCTGGTGAATGTATTGCCATTTGCAATGGCCGCCAGGTTGTTTCGGCTGTTCGTGACAGCAATCGAATCAACGTTAGGCGCTTCCACCTTCGTCTTGGCGTTTGAATCGAACAGCTCAGCCCGAACAGTGGAGTCGGTGATGGACTGGATGTTCAGCGAGTCGATGCGACCGGAGACCGCGCTGGCGTTCTGCACCAGCGTGTTGGCTGCGATGTTTGCATCTGCGGTGGCCAGAATCCGATTGCCGCTCAGGGTCACGGAGCCGGTCGAGTTCAGGTTTTCGCCGTCAATTCGGGCGGACACCGATGAATCGGTGACCAGCGATTTCACCACGGTCTGAATCGTGGCCTGTTCGTTGGACACGCTCAGGTTGCTTGCGATCGCGTCAGCCGTGATCGATGCCAGGTTGCCGGCCAGGTTGGCGTTCGTGCTGGCGATCAGGCTGTTGTCCCGAAGGGTCACTGAGCCGCTGGCGGCCGTGTTGTCAACCAGAGCGCTGAGGTTGCTGCTTTCGATTGACGATGCGTAGCGGGTGCCACTGGCTTGCTGCAGGCTGCCGACCGAGAGGGAGGATGAGTCAAGGTTAGACGACACCGAGCTGGCCGATTCGATGATCAGCGCATTGCCAGCCAGCACACGACCGCTTGCGTCGAGTTCGCCAGCCTTGTTTCCGGAGGACGACGCGATCATCTGGTTGCCC
>CAIXXI010000277.1 GCA_903923345.1 uncultured Burkholderiales bacterium
AGCCGTGCATTGATCACCGACGCCAAGCCCAGCGCAGCCGCCAGCACACCGAAGTACAGCACGAAGAGTTGACCCTGATCATAGAGGTCAGAAAAGACCTGCTGACACACGCCCAGGTAGGCAATCAGCAGCCCGCTGCTCAGGCCAGCCGTCAGCGTGTAGGCCATGGTGACGCGATGACTCAGGACCTGTCTGGCCGCCCCGGCGAGCGCGCCGACAGAAACCGGGCGGCGTCGTTCCGGGGCCAGCGTTTCGGGTTGCCGCCAGGCCAGCCAGGCGCCGGCGCTGACTGCAATCAGCAGAAACAACACAAAGATGTCGCGCCATCCGGCAACCAGCAGCACCAGTTGACCCAATGCCGGCGCCAGCACCGGCACGATGATGAAGACCGACATCACCAGCGACATCACCCGCGCCATGGCCGGTCCGGACTGGCCATCGCGCACCATCGCCATGGCGACAATTCGCGGGCCAGAGGCGCCCAGCCCCTGGACCGCGCGGCCGATCAGAAATGCGTTGAAATCGGAAGCCAGCAGACACAGCAGCGAGCCCAGCGAATAGACCACCACCCCGATCAGGATCGCCGGCTTGCGCCCGATGCGGTCCGAGAGCGGGCCAAAGAGCAACTGCCCCACACCGAACCCGGCAAAGAAACACAACACCACGAACTGCCTGCTGTTCTCGCCGTGCGCCTGAAGCTCCGAGGCAATCACGCCGAGCGCGGGCAACATCGCGTCGATCGACAGCGCGACCAGCGAGGTCAGCAGCGCAACGAGTGCGACAAACTCGCGTGAGGGCCCGGGCGCTGCGCTGCGTGCCTCGTTCATGAGGCGCTCATGTGTTGCTGGCCGGCAGATCCTTCATCGAGTCCTCGTATTGCAGGCGCAGTTCCCGTTTGAGCACCTTGCCACTGGGGTTCTTGGGCAGGGCCTCGATCAGGACCACCTTCTTGGGCACCTTGAAATGCGCCATCTGCGACTTGCAGTGGGCAATCACCTGATCCTCGGTGAGCGATGCGCCGGCCTTGACCACCACGCAGGCGGTGACCGCCTCGATCCAGTAGGGATGCGGCAGACCGACCACCGCCACCTCGGACACGCCGTCGAGCCGGTAGATGGTTTCCTCGACCTCGCGCGAGGCGACATTCTCGCCGCCGGTCTTGATCATGTCCTTCTTGCGATCGACCACGCTGATGTAGCCGTCGGCATCGACCGTGGCCAGGTCACCGCTGTGAAACCAGCCGCCCTCGAACGCGGCGGCGGTGCGCTCCGGGTCATTGAAGTAGCCGCTCAGCAATTGCGGTGAGCGGTGCACGATCTCGCCGATTTCACCCGGCTTCACATCGTTCATCGCGTCATCGACCACCCGGGTCTCGACATTCAGCACCGGCCGGCCCGCCGAGCCCAGCTTGGTGAGCTGCTCATGCGGGCGCAGCACGGTGGCCAGCGGCGCAATCTCGGTCTGACCATAGAAATTCCACAGCCGCACCTGGGGCAAACGCCGGGCCATTTCCTTGAGCACTTCGATCGGCATGATCGACGCGCCGTAATAGCCCTTGCTCAGGGCCGACAGGTCGGTGCTGTCGAAGGCCGGCGAGCGCATCAGCGCAATCCAGATCGAGGGCGGCGCAAAAAAGGAGTTGATCCGGTGTGTGGTCAGCAGCTTGAGGATGTTGTCTGGCACCGGCTTGCCGGTGATGACATTGCTCGCACCCACATAGATGGCCGGACCGAGAAAGACATCGAGCTGGGCGCAGTGATACAGCGGCAATGCATGCAGCATCACATCGTCCTGTGCGATCTCGCCTTCGATCACGCAGCTCACATACTCCCAGCACACCGCCTCATGGGTGAGCATCGCGCCCTTGGGCAGCGACTCG
>CAIXXI010000278.1 GCA_903923345.1 uncultured Burkholderiales bacterium
AAACCGTCCGGGCCTGCTCGTAAAGCGGCAAAACCCGGTCAGCCTGAGCCGTCAGAAAGGCCACGCGCCCCGGCGCCATCGGATGGCGTCTCGTCCATTCGGCCGTACCCGTCACCCGGGCCTGGTCCAGCTTGAAAAACATCGACACCGCAGCCCTCGGGTCATAGCCGGCGCGCGCGGTCAATTCCAGGCCGAGTCGATCCGCCTCGGTTTCATGCGCGCGAACCCCAACCACACCCACCACGATCTCATAGACATGCTGCGACGCTGCGGCGTCCGGGCGCCCCATTCCTTCCAGAAGGCCCGGCTCAAAACGGCCGGAGACCCGCTCACGCGCATGCTCGAGCAGCGCATGGGCCATATCGTGGGCCAGCAGGATGGCCAGTTCGTCGTCGGACAGATCGGTATTCGACAGCAGCCCGCTGTAGACCATGATCAATCCACCCGGCATGCACCAGGCATCGACCTCATCCGACTGGATCAGGTTCACGGTCCATCCGAGGGACGGTGCATCCGCCCGATAGCCGGCACTGGCGGCTGCCAGGCGATCAACAATCCGTCGCAGACGCAGGAGTGCAGCCGGATCCCGATTGAGCTCACCCCGATCCTGCGCCGCCTGCCTGAGTTGCTCATAGGACACGGCAGCAGCCTGAACCATCTGCGCCTGGCTCATCCGCAGGCTGTCGGTGCGTTGCCGTTCGAGCGCGTGCGCTCGTTGCCGGGCCTCGAACTGGGATGAGCACGCCGACAAAGCGAGCAGCGCCAGCATCCAGCCGATCGCGCTGAGGCTTCGCAAGCCGGACCGAGTCTGAATAGTTGATGATCGAAGCGTCATCCGATGTGCCCCTTACCCACGGCACCGACCCCAGGCACGCGCTCGCGCACTCGATGCGTGACCAGACTGATCGCCGCCCATCCCAGCAATGCGGCCACAGCCGATGCCTGAAAGGCTGCAGCCGGGGAATACCGTTCCCAGAGCCAGCCCGCGAACACCCCCCCGATGCCACCACCCAGCCCGTAACCGCAAACGATGAACGCTGACTGCGCCTGACCGTGCCGTGTTGAATTGAACCATCGATGCAGCACAGCCATGGAGGCACTGTGATGCAGGCCAAAGGTCACTGCATGCATGAGCTGCGTGAGCACGATCACCCAAAGCGCGCCATCGGACAACCCGACCATTGCAAATCGAATCGCACAGACCATGAAACTGAAGCCCAGCAAGCCGAGTGGCCGAAACCGATCAAACAGCCTTTTTTGCACGGCGAACAGCGCGATTTCAGCCAGCACGCCGATTGACCAGATCGCGCCGATCGCGGTTCGGCTGTAACCCAGTTGCTCAAGGTAAATCGACCAGAAGGAATACATCGCGGCGTGCGCGAAGATCATCAGGAAGACCGACAGGAAAAAGACCGCAATCGCCAATCGGTCGACTTCGATGTGCTCCCTCAGACCGCGGGCCGCCCGCGGCGTCACTGCCGCAGGTTCAGGCACCCACAGGGTCACACAGACCAGCCCCGCCAGGGCTGCAGCCATCAGCCAGGGCAAGGCCGAGACCCCGAGCCAATCCAGCGCCGGGCCTCCGGCCAACACGGTCAACACGAAACCGATCGACCCCCACAAGCGGATCTGGCCGTAGCGCCCCACATCCCCTTGGGCCTGTTCGAGCGCCAGCACCTCGCCAATCGGCCCCTGGGCGGCCGTCACGAAGCTCAGGGTCAGCAGCAGCAGCGCGATCGGCAAAAGCCCATGCACAAACGGAAAAGCCAGTGTCAGCAACAACGCGGCCATGGCGCTGAAGCGGAGCAAGGCCAGACGCCGCCCGGTTCGATCCGACAGCCAGCCCCAGAATGGGGGCGCCACGACCCGCAGCCATTGCGGCAGCGATAAGAGCAGGGCGATCTCGACAATGGAGAGCCCGCGATCGACGAGCCACAGGCTCAGATAGGGCGACAGCAGCCCGACATAGGCGAAATAGGCGAAAAAGATTTCACGAGCACCGGCGCGGCCGGTCGGCGCAACCGCCAGCCCCGTCGGTCCCACCCTCAGGCGACGCGACCTGGAATCGGCCCCGGTGCCACGCTGACGTCCCCGCATTGGGCGCGATGTCTCAATGCATGGTCCATGAGCACGAGCAGCAGCATGGCCTCGGCGATCGGCGTGGCCCGAATGCCGACGCAGGGATCATGGCGACCCAGCGTTTCGACTTCGGTCGGTGCGCCGCCGATGTCGATCGAGGGGCGCATCACACGGATGCTCGAGGTCGGCTTGATGGCAATCGAGACGGTAATCGGCTGCCCGGTTGAAATGCCACCCAGAACGCCTCCGGCCTGATTGCCGACGAACCCAGCCGGGGTCATCGCATCGCCATGCTCACTGCCCTTCTGAGTGATGCTGGCAAACCCTGCACCGATCTCCACGCCCTTGACCGCATTGATGCCCATCATCGCGAATGCGATGTCGGCATCGAGCTTGTCGAACAGCGGCTCGCCCAGTCCGACCGGCACGCCCTGCGCTTCGACATCGATGCGCGCGCCGCAGGAGTCTCCGGAGCGGCGCAGAGCGTCCATATAGGCCTCGAGTTGCGGTACCACCGCAGCATTGGCCGAGAAGAACGGATTGAGATGCACCTGCCCCCAATCCTCCAAGGGCACGGGGATGTCGCCGAGCTGGCTCATCCGGCCGCGCACCGTGGTGCCATAGGTCTGGGCCAGCCACTTGCGCGCGATTGCACCGGCGGCGACCGTCGCAGCCGTCAGGCGGGCAGACGACCGTCCCCCGCCGCGCGGGTCGCGGATGCCGTATTTGTGCCAGTAGGTGTAATCGGCGTGACCGGGGCGAAACGTGCGCTCGATCGCCGAATAATCCTTGCTGCGCTGGTCTTCATTTCGGATCAGCAGGGCGATCGGCGTTCCGGTCGTGCGGCCCTGATAAACGCCGGAGAGGATCTCCACACGGTCCGGCTCCTGACGCTGAGTCACATGACGCGAGGTCCCGGGCCTGCGCCGATCGAGGTCGGGCTGGATGTCGGCGACGTCGAGTTCAAGGCCTGGAGGGCAGCCATCCACGACGCAGCCGAGGGCCGGGCCATGTGACTCGCCGAAAGAGGTGACGGTGAAGAGGTGCCCGAAGGCGTTTCCAGACATCGCGTTATGCTTGCCGACCGGGCGGTAAAGCGCCGGATTGTAACGTCTTTGACCGGAGTCATTCCATGAATCAGCCCCTGCGCCAACGCCGCCAACTCCTCGCTGCCGCTGCAGCCGGCCTGTCCGCCGGCACCTGGCCGGCCATCAGCCGCGCACAGGCCTACCCCACCCGCCCGGTTCGCCTCGTTGTGCCATTCGCACCCGGCGGCACCACCGACATCGTGGCCCGGGTCGTGTCCGACAAGCTGCGTGACAACCTCGGCCAGAGCGTGATCGTCGAGAACAAAGCGGGCGCCGGCGGCGCGATCGGTGCACTCGAAGTCATTCGGGCGCCGGCTGACGGCTATGTGCTGGGGATGGCAACCGTCTCGACCACCGCCGCCAATCCGGCCATCAATCCGAAGATCGGCTATGACCCGACCGTCGATTTCACCCCCATCATCAACCTCGCTGCCACGCCGAATGTGATCGCTGTCCATCCGTCGTTCCCGGCAAAAGACTACGCTGCGTTCATCGACGAACTGCGCCGAAATCCCGGCAAATACTCGTACGGCAGTTCAGGCACGGGCGGGATCGGCCACCTGCAGACCGAGCTGTTCAAGTCCCTGACCCGCACCTTCATGACCCACATCCCCTATCGGGGCGCAGGACCTGCCCTGGCCGACGTGGTCGCGGGTCAAGTCCCGATCATCTTCGACAACCTGCCCTCCGCCCTGCCCTTCATTCGCGATGGCAAATTGATCCCGATCGTGCTGGCAGCCCCTGCCCGACTCCAGGTCCTTCCAAACGTACCGACCTTCAAAGATGTCGGGCTCGAGCCGGTCAATCGGATGGCCTACTACGGACTGCTCGGCCCGAAAGGTCTGCCGCAGGCAGTGGTTGAGCGGATCCATTCGGCCGCAAAAAAAACCCTGGATGATCCGGCGGTTGCCAAGCGGATCGCCGACACCGGATCCCTGATCATCGGCAATACGCCAGCGCAATTCAGCCAGCAGATCGCGGCTGAATTCGAGGTTTACCGCAAAGTCGTCGCCGCGCAGAAACTCAAACTGGACTGAGATCAAGATGAGCGCAACCCCCTCCCTTGCAGAACAACTCGCTGCCACCGACTGGACCGCCTGGATCGGGCGGTCCGATCGGCGTGAACTGCGCGCCAGCCGTGATTGGGTTGCGCTGCTGGAAGCCAGCCTCGATCGCCCTGCGCCCACCGCCGATTCACAGCTGGAACCGCTGCGGCACTGGCTGTGGCTGTTCTCACCGCCGGCCTGGCCAAGTGCACGCCTGAGCGGTGATGGCCACGGCCCCCGGGGCCCGCTCGTTCCGACCTGGCCGCTGCCACGTCGAATGTGGGCCGGCAGCACGATCGAGTGGCATGCACCGGTTGCGCTGGATGCCACGCTCGAGGTGGTCAGCACCATTGAAGCAGTCAATATCAAGACCGGGCGCAGCGGCACCCTCGGGTTTGTCAGTCTGCGCAGCCGCTGGTTTACCGGATCGACTTGCGCCATCGATGAACTGCAGACTGCGGTTTACCGTGAAGCGGCCGACCCCAACGCGCCGGCGCCTCAGGCGAGCCCTGCCGTGACGGCGCCGGCAGCATTGCCCGACGGCCACTGGCAGCGCGACTTCACACCCGATGAACCGCTGCTCTTTCGCTACAGCGCGGTCACTTTCAACACCCATCGCATTCACTACGATCACGCCTATACGACTGGCGTCGAGGGCTATCCCGGGCTGGTCATCCATGGCCCGCTGATGGGCACCCTGATGCTGGATGCCTGGCGCGATGCCCACCCCGGCAAAACGCCGCGCCGCTTCGAATTTCGCAATCTCCAGCCCGCTTTCGTCGGGTCGACGATCCGATGCGGTGGCATCGATACCGGTGAGCAGACCAGCAAGGTCTGGGTGCGCAGCGCCGACGGCCGCGAGCATGTCAGCGGTGAAGTCAGCTGGCGCTGAAACCGCCTCAGTTCGACAGCCGATTCAGGACGGTCTGACGCGGCATCAGCGCCAGCATGGCGTCCACCGAGGGCGTCTGCGCGCGGCCGAAGACTTTGAGGCGCACCGGCACGGCCAGTTGCGGCATTTTGAGCCCGGCCGCACTGAGGGTCTCCTTGATCGCAGCCGCAATGCCGGCCCGGGTCCATTCGCACTCAGCCAGCCGTTTCGCCAGGGCCGCAATCGCAGGCTCGGCCTCGGGTTTCAGATGAACTGACAGCTCGGATGCCAGGTCAGGATTGAGCTGCGAAGGCTCAAGCCAGAGCATCGTCGCCAGATCAGCCAATTCCTCGAGCGTTGCGGCGCGGTCCTTGAACAGGGCACAAACCGCAGACAAATCGGGCGAGCCCGGCGCCGCCGCCGAAACGCCCCGCTTGCCCAGACGTGGCGCAACGAGAGCCGCCAAGGCGGCATCATCCATCTGCTTTAGGTACAGGTTGTTGAGCCACTTGAGCTTGTCCACATCGAACTGCGAGGGCGAGTGAGACAGATGCCCGCCATCGAACCAGGACACCAGCTGCTCGCGCGAAAAGACCTCGTCGTCGCCATGACTCCAGCCGAGTCGGGCCAGATAGTTGATGACCGCCTCAGGCAAGAAACCGTCCTCGTCGTACTGAGTGACCGACACCGCACCATGACGCTTTGACAGTTTCTGCCCATCCTGGCCGTGGATCATCGGCACATGGCCGTAACGGGGGGTGTCCGCGCCGAGCGCCCGGAGAATATTGATCTGACGCGGGGTATTGTTGACATGGTCATCACCGCGAATGACATGGGTGATCTGCATGTCCCAGTCATCGACCACCACGCAGAAGTTGTAGGTGGGCGTGCCATCGGAGCGGGCAATGATCAGGTCGTCGAGTTCGGCATTGGAAAACGCAATCGGCCCTTTGACCAGGTCATTCCAGGCCACCTCGCCCTGATCCGGGTTGCGAAACCTGACCACCGGCCTGGCATCGGCCGGCGCCACCAGCCCGTGGCGGGCGCGGTTTTCCGG
>CAIXXI010000279.1 GCA_903923345.1 uncultured Burkholderiales bacterium
CGTCCTCGCCGAGATAAGCCCGGCGCACCCTCGGGTCATTCAGCAGACTGGACGCGCTGCCCTGCATCGACACCTCGCCAGACTCCATCACATAGGCGCGGTGGGCGGTCTGCAAGGCGAGCTGCGCATTCTGCTCGACCAGCAAAAGGGTTGTGCCGGTTCTTGAGACCGATCGGATGACGTCGAAAATCGACGCCACCATCAGGGGTGACAAGCCCATGCTGGGTTCGTCGAGCAGCAAGAGCCTGGGTCGGCTCATCAGCGCACGCGCCATGGCGAGCATCTGCTGCTCACCGCCTGACAAGGTTCCGGCCAGCTGACTCAAACGCTCACGCAACCGCGGAAAGGTCTGCAGCATCTGTTCGAGATCAGACTGGACCGCCTTCGAGTCGTTTCGGGTGAAGGCGCCCATCATCAGATTGTCGAGAACGCTCATGCGGGCAAAAACGCCGCGGCCTTCGGGGACGATCGCCATACCGAGACGGACGCGCTGATGCGCGGCCATCCCGAGCAGCGACTGACCAGCGAAGCGAACCTCGCCTGCGGCCGCATCGAGTCCACCGGTGATGGCCTTGAGCGTGGTCGTTTTGCCAGCGCCATTGGCGCCGATCAGCGCGACCACTTCACCGGCCCATACCTCGAGGTCGATGCCGCGTACCGCTTCGATGCCGCCATAGCGGACTTTGAGTCCGCAGACTGACAGCATGGCGGGTGGGGAGGCCCCGGCTTCAGGCATGGGCTGCACCGAGGTAGGCTTCAATCACCTTCGGATTGCGCCGAACGGCTTCGGGCTCGTCTTCGGCAATCAGGCTGCCGTTTTCAAGCACGCTGACCCGATCACACAGTCCCAGCACCAGTTTCACATCATGTTCGATCAGCAGCAGGCTGACCCCACTGGCCTGAATGCGCAGCAGCAGCTCGCGCAAAGAACGCTTTTCCGTGGCGTTCATGCCAGCGGCTGGCTCGTCCAGTGCGAGCAGTCTGGGCTCGGTGGCCAGGGCACGCGCAATTTCCAGCCTGCGCTGGTCGCCGTAGGACAGGGTCCGGGCAGGCGCGTCGGCCATGCCGGCGATGCCGACCTCTTCGAGCAGTCGGCGGGCCTGCATGCGAATCGCGACTTCCTCACGCCGCTGGCCCGGTGTGCGCAGCATGGCAGCCCAGGCGCCGCAGCCGGTGCGAACATGTCGCCCGACCATGACATTTTCCAGCGCAGTCATGGCCCCGAACAGGCGAATGTTCTGAAAGGTGCGTGCAATGCCCGCTCGCGCGACCTGGTGCGCCGATGCGGGCAGGTATTCAACACCATCGAGTTCGAAGCGGCCCTCGTCGGGCGCCGAAAGACCGGTGATCAGGTTGAACAGGGTGGTTTTGCCGGCACCATTCGGGCCGATCAGGCCATGCACATGACCGCGCTCGATGGACAGGCTGACGCCCGACAGCGCCTGCAGGCCGCCGAAGCGCTTTGAGACGCCCTCCAGTTTGAGCAGCGGCGCAAGGGTTCCAGTGGTGCTCATCGTGGCGAGTCGGGCGCTTGTACCGCGGGTGGCAGGCCACGGGTTTTTCGGTTTTTGCCGGGCGCTGGCCACAGCCCCTGAGGGCGATACAGCATGACGGCCACCATCGCCGTGCCAAAGAGCAGCATGCGCAGCGCCTCGGGTGCAATCACCTCATGGCCGAACACAGACTCCTGCAGCGGCTTGGCCAGATGCCTCAGGGCTTCAGGCAGACCTGCCAGCAGCACTGCACCGAGAATGACGCCCGGCACATGGCCCATGCCGCCCAGAACCACCATGGTCACGATGACCACCGATTCCATCAGGTTGAAACTTTCCGGCGAGACAAAGCCCTGAAAGGATGCAAACAGCGCGCCGGCCACCCCACCGAACGAGGCCCCCAGAGCAAAGGCGATGAGCTTCACATTGCGGGTATTGATGCCCATCGATTGCGCGGCCAGTTCGTCGTCGCGTATCGCCATCCAGGCCCGTCCCAGCCGGGAGTCCTGCAGGCGGACAGTCAGCACGATGATCGCGATGGCAATCACCAGGAACAGGTAGTAGTACAGGTGTACCGACGGGATTTCGATCCCGAAGCCGATCTGGGTGCGGCCCAGATTGATGCCCCCAAGCGTGATCGGGTCGATGTTGCCGATGCCTTGTGGGCCATTGGTGAGATTCAAGGGCGCATTCAGGTTGTTGAGAAAGATCCGTATGATTTCGCCAAAGCCCAGGGTCACGATCGCGAGGTAGTCGCCGCGCAGGCGAAGGGTCGGTGCGCCCAGCAGGATGCCGAACAGTGCGGCGATCCCGGCACCCAGTGGCAGGATCAGCCAGATCGAGTGGTGCAGCCCGTCCGGAAAGAGAGTCTGGATGAACTCGAAGTTGTCAGCCAGATGCGGCGAGGCGAGCAGCGCGTAAAGGTAGGCGCCCACTGCGTAGAACGCGATATATCCCAGATCGAGCAGGCCTGCGTAGCCCACCACGATGTTGAGCCCCAGTGCCAGCATCACGTAGAGCAGCGCGAAGTCGATGACACGCACCCAGGCATTGCCCTGGGTTCCAACCGCAAAGGGCAAAAGCGCCAGGGCCACTGCGATGGCCACAATCGCAGCACTGCGCGCACCGCCCGGCCAGCGCTCAGGCACGGTCAGCGACGCGCTCGCCCATCAAACCGGACGGCCTGAAGATCAGCACGACAATCAGAACCATGAAAGCGAAGATGTCCTGGTACTGGCTGCCCAGGAATCCGCCGGTGAGATCTCCGATATAGCCCGCTCCCAGGCTCTCGATGATGCCCAGCAGCAGCCCACCCAGCACCGCACCGCCGAGGTTCCCGATGCCGCCGAGCACCGCAGCGGTGAAGGCCTTGAGTCCCGGGATGAAGCCCATGCTGAACTGGACGATGTTGTAGTTCAGGGCGATCAGCACGCCCGCGGTTGCGGCCAGTGCCGCCCCGATTGCGAAGGTCACTGCAATGACGCGGTGGGTATCGACGCCCATCCATTGCGCCACCTGCGGATTTTCGGCGGTTGCCCGCATGCTTCGACCGAGTGGTGTGCGATTCACAAGGAGCAGCAGCCCGGCCATCAGAACGCCCGCGACGATCAGGATCAGCAATTGTTTGGGGGCGAGCAGGGCGCCTGCGATCGGGATCGGATCGGTGGGCAGCAGGTCTGGAAAGACAATCGGATTGGGCTTCCAGAGGATCATCGCCAGCGTCTGGATCACGATCGACACGCCGATGGCGGTGATCAGCGGCGCCAGCCGAGGCGCATTGCGAAGCGGTCGATAGGCAATCCGTTCGATGGCCAATGCCAGCAGGACGCAGGCCGGAATCGCTGCAAGCAGTGCGATCAGCAGCACGACCGGTCCTGGCAGGCTGGATGAGGCCAGCAGACTGGTCACCGTGACCGCCACCATTGCGCCGATCATCAGCACATCACCATGGGCGAAGTTGATCAGCTGCAACACGCCATAGACCATGGTGTAGCCCAGCGCCACCAGGGCATAGACACTGCCCAGCACCAGCCCGTTCAGAATCTGCTGCAGCAGGATATCGAGGTGCATGGGCCTGAGTGCATCGTCGTCAACCGGCGCAGTGTACCGATTACGGAGCAGGCAATCCGATCAAAAAAATCCCCGGATCAGGTCCGGGGACAACCAGCCAGTTCTCTTGGAACACATTCGGCCGGGGAGGAGGACTTCCGCGAAGGGCACCGATCGTCGATGCCATCGCACAAGACCACTGTGCCCCTGACGCGCGCAATGCAACAGGCCGTGTCGCTGCAAGGCGATCGGCTCCGGATGGGCGGTTGTCCAAACCAGGAACTAGCGGGTCGACAACACCCACTTCACCAGGGTGTTGGCTTCGTCTTCGCTGACCTGGGGGTTGGCGGGCATTGGGATTTGGCCCCAGACACCGACGCCGCCCTCGCGAACCTTCTTGGACAGCCTTGCCACAGCGTCCTTGTCGCTTGCGTACTTGGCAGCAATGTCCTTGTACGAGGGACCGATCAGCTTCTTTTCGGCTGCATGGCAGGCCATGCAGTTCTTGCTCCGGGCGAGCTCGGCGCTTGCATTCGCTGAGGCGGCAAACGTCAGGCCAAAGCAGGAGATCGATAGAGCGAGCAGTGTGCGGATCATGGTCTATTCGCTGAAAAGGGAACGGGTTGAGCGCAGAAGGCCAGAAGTGAACCCCCTGGGGCCATCACCAGCCAACGGCGCGAACCGTCGGTCAGTTGACGAAGACCGTCGGGCCACATGGCGTCGCTCAGAGTCGCGCGATGATACAGGCTGGCCTGTTTCCAGAGGAAGTTTGCAGACATGCCCCTTCTGTGGATTGCGGTTGTGCTCGTGCTGGCCAAATGGCTCGAGGTCGGGCCGACGGCCGCATGGTCATGGTGGGTCGTGCTGACGCCGTCCATGGCTGTCGTGATCTGGTTCGAATGGCTCGAGCCGGTCTTCGGGCGAGACCGCCGGACCGTGGAGTCCGATCGACTGGAGGTTGCCCGAAAGGAGCGGCTTGCGCAGCAGTTCGATCTGCGAAAGCCGCGCTGAATCAAGCCGCTCCTGCGCAGGTTCAGTCTTCGAACAGGTCGGTGACCGCGCCCTTGCTCGCACTGGATGCCAGTCGAGCGAACTTCGCCAGCACACCGCGTGTGTAACGGGGTTGCGGCGCCGTCCAGGCAGCGCGGCGGCGCGCAATTTCAGCCTCGTCGACGTTCAGCTGCAGCATCAGCTGGTAGGCATCGACGGTGATGGAATCGCCCTCATTGACCAGGCCGATCAGACCGCCAACCGCTGCTTCGGGTGCGACATGGCCAACCACCATGCCCCAGGTCCCACCTGAAAAACGACCATCCGTGATCAGGGCCACCGATTCGCCCAGGCCCGCGCCGATGATGGCTGAGGTGGGCGCAAGCATCTCCGGCATGCCGGGAGCACCTTTGGGACCCAAGTAGCGCAGCACCAGCACATCGCCGGCATTGATCTGGTTGCCCATGATGGCGGCCATGGCGGACTGCTCATCATCAAACACGCGTGCCGGGCCGGTGATGACCGGATTTTTCAGGCCGGTGATCTTGGCCACTGCGCCTTCGGGCGAGAGGTTGCCTTTGAGAATGGCCAAGTGTCCCTGCTTGTACAGGGCCTGCTCGATCGGAAAGATCACTTTCTGATCAGCACGGGGCGCAGACGGCACGTTTGCCAGTTCTTCGGCCAGCGTGCGGCCGGTGATCGTGATGCAATCGCCGTGCATGAGGCCTGCATCAAGCAGGATCTTCATGACCTGCGGGATGCCGCCTGCGCGATGCAGGTCGGTGGCGACATACTGCCCCGAGGGCTTGAGGTCGCAAATCACCGGCACGTTTTTGCGAATTCTTTCGAAGTCGTCAATGGTCCAGTCGATGCCGGCTGAATGGGCAATCGCCAGGTAATGCAGCACGGCGTTGGTCGATCCGCCGGTGGCCATGATCAGGGTCACCGCATTTTCGATGGACTTGCGCGTGACGATGTCGCGCGGGCACAAGTTCTTGCGAACCGCTTCGACCAGGACTTTCGCCGATTCACGCGCTGAGTCGGCCTTTTCAGCATCCGGGTTGGCCATTGTCGAGGAGCCCAGCAGGCTCATGCCCAGCGCTTCGAACGAGGACGACATGGTGTTGGCGGTGTACATGCCGCCGCAGGAACCGGTGCCCGGAACCGCATTGCGCTCGATGCCGTCGAAATCTTCTTCGCTCATGCGTCCGCGCGAGAATTCGCCGACGGCTTCGAAGATCGAGACGATGGTCAGGTCCTTGCCTTTCCAGTTGCCGGGCTTGATGGTGCCGCCATAAACGTAAATGGCCGGCACATTGGCACGCAGGATGCCCATCATGCCGCCCGGCATGTTCTTGTCGCAGCCGCCAAGGACCAGAACACCGTCCATCCATTGACCTTGCACGGCGGTCTCGATGCAGTCGCCGATGACTTCGCGCGAGATCAGCGAGTACTTCATGCCCTCGGTACCCATCGACATGCCGTCCGAGATGGTCGGTGTGCCGAAGACCTGAGGATTGCCGCCCGCGGCCTTGACTGCATCAATGGCTGCATCAGCCAGAGGTTGCAGACCCGAGTTGCAGGGCGTGATGGTCGAATGGCCGTTGGCGATACCGATCATCGGGTTGGCAAAATCGGTCTTCTTGTAGCCCATCGCGTAATACATCGAGCGATTGGGGGCGCGGGCAACGCCTTCGGTGATGTTGCGTGAGCGGCGGTTCGCGGTCATCGCGTGTCTCCGGTTATGACGGTCAGAAAGCTGATGATCTTAAGTCCGGCGGGGTCGAACGCAAAATGAACCGACGTTCTAGTTCGTGCGGCGCAGTGGGCGCGTCCTGCGATCATGGGACAATCATCCGTTGATGGGATGAACATCCATCAGATTCACGACAGTCTCCCGAGCGCACCCTGATGCTGACCCATCCCGGATTTGACCCCGTCGCACTTCAGATCGGCCCGCTGGCGATTCGCTGGTATGGGCTCATGTATCTGCTCGCTTTCCTGGCCTTCTATCTGCTGGGCCGCTGGCGGATCAGGCATTCCCATTTCGGGTCGCGCACCCAGCTTGCGCCCAAGGATGTCGAAGACCTGCTGTTTTACGGCGTCCTGGGGGTGGTGCTCGGCGGAAGGCTCGGCTATGTGCTGTTCTACAAGGGCGGCTATTACCTGCAACATCCCCTCGAGGCCCTGGCGATCTGGCAGGGCGGGATGTCTTTCCACGGCGGCCTGATCGGTGTGCTGATCGCCTGCGCGCTGTTTGCCCGCAACCATCGCATGCGCTTTTTCGATCTGATGGATTTCGTCGCGCCGCTGGTACCGCTGGGCCTGGCGTTCGGCCGGCTGGGCAACTTCATCAATGGCGAGCTGTGGGGCCGGGCGACTGATCTGCCCTGGGGAACGGTCTTTCCGCAGTCTGGAACAAGCATTGCGCGTCATCCGTCTCAGCTCTATCAGTTCGCCGGTGAAGGGCTGCTGTTGTTCGTCATCGTCTGGCTCTACTCCAGCCGACCTCGCCCGATGGGTCGGGTTTCGGGGATGTTTTTGCTGGGCTATGGCATC
>CAIXXI010000280.1 GCA_903923345.1 uncultured Burkholderiales bacterium
CGAAACACCACGCGCCTTTTCTCTTCCTTTGGTCTGCGCGCGCTGCTGATCCCGGTGCTGGCCGCTGCGACCCTCGCCGGCTGCGAGCGCCCGCCGATTGAGTCGGTCCAGTCCGGCTATCGCGGCACCGGCATGGAGCAGCTCTACAACCCGCGGTTGCTGGCGACTCAGGCTGCACTCAACAAGGCACCCGAGCCGCTGCCGGCTGTTCCGGCCGACGGCCCCAAGGCCCGCGACGTCTATCAGAACGTCAAGGTCCTGGGTGACCTGAGCGTGGGACAGTTCACCCGGCACATGGCGGCCATCACCCAGTGGGTTGCACCCGAGCAGGGCTGTGCCTACTGCCATAACGCGCAGAACTTCGCCGACGACTCGAAGTACACCAAGATCGTGGCACGCCGGATGATCGAGATGACCCAGCATGTGAACGCCGACTGGAAGACTCACGTCGGCGCCACCGGTGTGACCTGCTACACCTGCCATCGTGGCAATCCGGTCCCGAATCAGGTCTGGTTCTCCGCGCCGCCGCAAAAAGGTGCGGGCTCGCTGCTGGGTGACCTCGCCGAGCAGAACCAGCCATCGCCCACGGTGGCCTGGTCGTCACTGCCCTATGACCCGCTCACCAGCTACCTGAAGGATGCAAAGCCGATCCGGGTCAATGGCAAGGAAGCACTGGCCTACACCGGCAGCGCGGCCAACACGACCTCGACCAAGCAGGCTGAGTACACCTACGGACTGATGATGCACATGTCGCAGTCTCTGGGCGTCAATTGCACCTACTGCCACAACACCCAGTCGTTCCAGTCGTGGGAAATCTCGCCGCCGCAACGTGCGACTGCCTGGCACGGCATCCGCATGGCGCGCGAGCTGAACACCGACTACCTCGAGCCGCTCACCAAGACCTTCCCGGGCAACCGGCTCGGGCCGACCGGTGATGTGGCCAAGGTGGGTTGCGGCACATGCCATCAGGGCGCCTACAAGCCTCTGTATGGCGAGCAGATGGCGAAGCATCATCCTGAGCTGCTCGGTCCGGTGGTTGCCGCGGCCACTGCAGCCGCAGCGGCTGCACCCGCCCCGGGTGAGGCCAGCACCAAGTAAGCGTGTCCTGCATGGACGGGTCGGCCCTCAGTGGGTCGACCCCAGCCACCCTCTCAGGTGGGCGAGACGCACACGGCATTCCACGCTTTGACCAGCCCGTCCCCAAGGACGGCTACCTCTGGTGGTATCTGGATGCGCTGAGTGATGACGGTCGACACGGACTGAGCATCATCGCGTTTGTCGGCAGTGTGTTCTCGCCCTACTACGCGGCAGCGCGTGCGCTGGGTCGCGGTGACCCGCAGGATCACTGCGCGATCAACATCGCTCTGTATGGCGATGCCGGTCGGCGCTGGGCCATGACCGAGCGCGGTCGAGGCAGCATCCGGCGCAGCCCGCGGGAGTTCGTCGTAGGTCCCAGCCGGATCGCCTGGGAGCAGGACTCGCTGATCGTTGAATTCGACGAGATATCGGTGCCCCTGCCCCGTCGGGTTCGCGGCCGGATTCGCCTCAAACCCGAAGGTCTGTGCGGATTTGTGTCGGCCCTCGACGCCCATGCGCGGCACCGCTGGGGACCGATCGCACCGTGCGCACGCATCGATGTCGAACTGGATGCACCCTCGGTGCGCTGGTCCGGCGACGCCTACTTCGACTCCAACGAAGGCGATGAGCCCGTCGAGAGAGGCTTCGCCGACTGGGATTGGTCGCGGGCGCGCATGCGCGACGGCAGCACGACGGTGATCTATGACGTGCGCCAGGCCGCAACCGGCACAACCCCCGCGTCTGACGCAACCCGCGTGATTGCCGCGCGCTTCAGGCCGGACGGCCGATTTGAAGCCTTCGAAGCACCCCCGCGCCAGACACTGCCCTCATCGCTGTGGCGGATCGCCCGATCGGTGCGAACCGATCCCGGCAGTCGGCCCCAGGTGCTTGAAACCCTGGAGGACACCCCGTTCTACGTCCGCTCGACCCTGTCGTCCCGGCTGTTGGGTGAGCCGGTCACCTCGATTCACGAGTCCATCAGCATCCCGCGCCTGGTGTCCCTGCCGGTTCGCCTGATGCTGCCCTGGAAGATGCCGCGCCGAGCCTGATCGCCGGCAATACGCCGGCTCTTACAGTGTGTCGTCCAGTGCCTTTTTCTCGCGCCACATTTCCTGAACGAATGGATCGGTCACACCGTACATGCCATGCCCTTTACGCATGATGAGGTTGGCTGCAAGAAGATCGTTCACGATCGGCTGTATCTCCTCAACGCGCACCTCTCTGCCGATGGCTTTGGTGTAGTCGGCTGCGGCGTCCGCAGAGAACAGCCCACGCGCATCACCCTTCGTTGATGCGATACGCTCGAAGACGGCCGTGGCAAGACTGCCGAGCTGCTCCACCTTCATCAGTTCGATATCGGCCGCAGTTGACCGCAGCGTCGCGGCAATCACCGGAAGGTGTTCATCGGGGTTGCCTCCGGGCGGCAGGTGGCGGCTCAGTTGCCGAAGCGCCTTAAGCATTTCTTCTGGCCGGTTGCCAAGCGTAGCGAACGCCTGGACCGCGACCTCCAGGGTCGGCAGCCGCACAGCGCCCTCCTGCTGAAGTCTTTTCAGCAGATGCCCGACATAGTCAGCGTCCAGGACCGGGTAGGGGACCGAGGTCGCGCCCGCAAACGCCTGGTTCCTGCGAGCCGTCAGCTCGCTCACGAGGGCACGGTGCGAACCTGTCCCGATGAAGATGAAATGCCCTGGCGTACCAGGGCGCGGGTTGATCGCGTCGCGAGCCGCCTTGAGTGCAAGCAGCATCTGGTTGCCATCATCAGACGTGATGGCCTGCTGAACTTCGTCAACGATCAGCACGACGTTCGTCCTGGCCTGATCAACAAGCTCCGTGAGGGCCCGCGCAAGCGTCGGCCCACCCTCAGTCCCGACGCTGTCGATCTTGAACCCGAACTTGAATCCGAATGCGCCCACATCCGCGCTACCGACACGCTTGAGCTTGCGCAGCATGCTTGAGGCCGGGGTCTGAAGCTCGGCCAGCGTCCTTCTAACCGCAGCAAGCACCAGCACCGCCGGATTCGTCTGAGTGTCGCTCCACAGGTCTACGTACATGACGAGCGCCCCAGCCTCCTCCAGCGCAGGAACCAGATCGTTCAGAAGAAAGGTGGTCTTGCCCGTGCGGCGCAGGCCTGACAGGAACAGCCCGGAGCGCAAGCCCTCGTCAAGGACACCGGGGTTCAGCAGCTGCCTCGACATCTGGGCAGCCAGCTCGGGGCGACGGTAGATGCTGCTCATCAGACTATTGGGATTTATCGATTTCCAATAATTATGACTCTACAATAAATCGAACTAAGATGACAGGCTTCGAACGCAGCCTGCATCGGCTATTCAGGCATCAGACCCTTCAATCCGACTCAGCCCCGTGCTGCCTTGAGCTTGCGCGCTGGTGCTCGCGCGGGCCGAAAGAAGAGGCCAGGCGGCCATGGGACTGCAGCCCTTCAAGGTAGTAGCGTTCGATGTCGGGCGCAGCCCGCACCAGCTCGCGCTCGCCCAATGGGGTGTGAAGAAAAGGACGCAGCCAATGCAGCATCTTCACCCAGCCCGGCACCCAGATGCGCCGCTGGCGCTTCGCGATGCCGTCGACCATGATGCGCGCCGCCACATCGGGCTCGAGCGGGCGATTGAGCACGGCTGGCATCGTGGCACGAAGCCGCTCGAAGCCCGGATGCAGTGCCCCCTCGCTCACCAGCGCGGTGGCCACCCACGACGCATGGATGACGCCCACCGCCACGCCGTGCGCGGCCAGCTCGATGCGCCAGGCATTGGCCATCGCCTCGACGGCTGCTTTCGACGCGGCATAGGCCGACAATGCAGGCGGGTGGGCAAATGACGAGGCCGAGGCGGTGATCAGCACATAGCCGCGCTGACGCAATACGGCTGGCAGTGCAGCCCGAACCGTGTTGAAGACGCCCATCACGTTGACATCGATCACCCGCTGCCAGGCCGAAGGATCGGTGTGTGCCAGCTGCCCGAATGAGGCGATCCCGGCGTTGGCCCAGACCGTGTCGAGGCGACCATGGCGCGCCAGGGTGGCCTCGATCGCCGCTTCGCATGCCGAGGCATCGGTGACATCACAGCACTGCACGAGCGTGTCGCGCCCGATCAAACGCGCAGTCGCTTCAAGGGTGTCGGCATCGCAATCCAGCAGCACCGGGATGGCCCCGCGGCGCGCCAGTTCCAGTGCACCGGCTGCTCCGATTCCCGATCCTGCTCCGGTCACCAGCACGACCTGCCCGTCGAGTGCGGGCACTCGGCTCACGAAACTTTCGCAATCATGAAGTACAGGATCGGCAGCGGCAGGATCGTTGCGACCGCGCCGCTGATCTGCCAGACCTTCGACAGCAGCAGGTACTCGTTGGTGATGCGATCAGTTCGCGCCAGCATGGCGCGCTGCTTGAGCTGGATCGGCACCAGCACCAACAGCCAGATCAGCCCTGACAGCCCGAAGAGCATGTACGACCAGCGAATCCAGGGATGCGCCGACTCCCCTCCCAATGCATGGGCCATCATCGAACCGGTGATGACCACGCCCAGTGCACCGCTCAGGGTGAACAGCAGATCTGTGATCAGCACCAGCCGATTGCTGAAGCTGATGATCTTATGGTCACGGGTTCGCTCGGCCAACGCGGCCCAGGTGCCACTGACGATCACATTGCCCAGAAACAGGCAGGCACTCAGCACATGCAGGGTCTTGATGGTGGTGTTCAAGACGCGCCCCCGTTAGGCCGTGACGCCGCCTGGACCGCCTCACCCTGTGTGGCGTCTTGGGATGGTTCGACCGCTTGCCTGCGCGCAGCGTCTTCGGCTGCCGTCTGAGCACGATCCCGCTTCAACTGACGCATCTGCCAGACATAAAAGCCCAGGCCGGCAAGGACCAGGATGAGCACTTCAACCAGTTTGAGCAGCGGCATGTCCATGGGTCCAGCGCTCCCTTGGCCTTCGATGCAGGCATCGCGATCAACGCGGTGCGCGATCCTGCTCAACGAGGCGCTGGAACACATCAGCAGACCAGCTCATCTTTTCGTCGAATGACCGTCTGGGCACACCTCGGGCACTCTCCTGCGCCGCGGCCTCATCGGACGACGCGCCGAAGCCGGGCGCGGTCGCTGCATCGACCAGGAACTGCACCGCCGGCAAGGCTCCGGGTTGAGGCAGCGTGATGCGCGGTGGCATCACCCAGACGCTTGAAGCCTGTGCAATCAGGACGAGTTTTCGCGATGCCGGCACCACGGCACGTCGGCTGACCGAGTCCAGGCCCTGCTGGCGCAGCTTTCGGCCGATCTCGGCATACACCCGTTGCGCGGAGCGGATCGCCGGGCGGCAGCCGCGCGGCAAGGCCGCAATGCCACTGTCGGCCCGTGCATAGAGATCATCGGCGGCCCGCAGCAGTCGGTCGATCACCGAGGCGATGCTGCCGTCAAAGACCGGCGCCCGCAGCCAGGCCTCCGGATCCACCCCAGCCTCGCGCAACCATTGCAGCGGCAGATAGAGCCGCCCTGCCCGGGCGTCTTCGCCGACGTCGCGGGCGATGTTGGTGAGCTGCATCGCCACGCCGAGTTCGCAGGCCCGTGCCAGCGCGGCGCTGCCTCGCGTGTCCATGATCAGCGCCATCATTGCGCCGACGGTTCCGGCGACCCGCGCACCATAGGCTTGCACATCGGCCAGCGTTTCATAGCGGCGGCCCTGCGCGTCCCACAGGAAGCCGTCGAGCAGTGCATCGAGCAGTTCGCGCGGAATGCGGTGAGTCTTGACGACCTTCGCCAGAGCCTGATCCGCATCGATCGGAAACGGCGTTGCGGCGTAGATCGCATCGAGCCGCTGCTGCAGACCTGCAAGCGCAGCCGCCTTGTCGACACCGTCATCAATCGCATCATCGGCCAGCCGGCAAAAGGCGTACAAGGCCGTGGCCGGTGCCCTGACCTGAGCGGGCAACAACAGTGACGCGGCAAAGAAGGTCTTCGAGCCGCCCCGCATCAGTTCGCGAAGGCTCGGGTCATCTGCACCCATCGACTGCAATGATTCCGGATTCGACATGGTCAGCAGCGCCTCGGAACGGTTAAAGATGGGGTCGCGGCCTCGCGACCTCGCATGGCCCATCGCCACAGTGCGGTGGTCGGTAGCGGGACCACCAGGAGCAGGTGCTCGATGATCGCCAGCGCCAGAATCGTGCCCACCAGCGCCAGACCCACACTCTGTGACGCACCCTGCGCGCCGATCAGGCGCTGGGCGATCAGGGCCAGCACTGCGCAGGCGCCCGCCACACAAAACGGGAAGAGCCGGTTCATCGGCCTGCGTCGAAAGAAGCTGCCCATGTAGGCGAGATGCTCAGGCAGAAATTCCTGGCCGAGGTTGCGAACACCCAGAAACAGGTTAAGTTTGGCGCTGATCCGCATGACCCACAGCACCACAAAGGTCCAGGTGCCGATCTGATTGGGTTGATTCCAGGTCAGGGCCACGATGGTGACGCCCACCGCAGCAATGGCCAGTTCGTGCCAGAGGATCGCACTCACCGCGTGCCCGAATCGGGCCCGCGAGCCTGCATTGGCAGGCGACGGCTGCTTGCGCGGCCCGGTGATCCAACCCGTCAGAAAGCTGAGTTCATGCCAGCCCCAGACCAGCAGCGCGCAGGTGAATCCGCAATAGCTGGCCGACACGCTGTTCTGACCCGACGACTGCACCAGCCCGAAGAGGGCTGCGATCGACAGCAGCGTCGAGATCAGCAGGCTCCAGCGAAAGGTGCCGCGCGGCAGGCCGTCGAGCAGTAGGATCAGCCCGGTGCTGAACCACCAGGTGAAGATCGCAAACAGCACTGCGATCAGGATGTCGGGCATGAGAGCAGTCCGCCTCGTGAATGTGCGATGGCCTTACCAGGCTGGCGCAGTGCGCACCTGCTCCGGCAGGGCATGGTGATTCACCGGCAACAGCATCAGGCGTGCGAAGGTGGCCGCACCCACCACTGCCCAGCGGGCCTGCTCAAGGCGCCCGACGATGCCGCCGCGAGCCTTCCCGACATTGATACCGTTCTGAGCCTTCACCAGGCGATCGAGGCCTGCCCGAAACGCGGGATGGTCGATGTCCAGCGTGATCGGAAACACCTGCTTCGAAATTTCGGAGGTGATGCGAAACACGGTGTAGTCGTAGTCGGTCGACTCCAGACCCATGGCCTTGTGCAGCATCGGGCGGGTGTGGTCGCGCACGTACATCGTGGCGTACACCGCCAGCAGGAAGAATCGGATCCAGAACACATTGCCGCCGCGCAGCAGGTGCGGGTTGGCACGCATGATCAGCGCAAAGGACTCGCCATGGCGGAACTCATCGTTACACCAGCGGTGGAACCATTTGAAGATCGGGTGGAATCGCTTGTCAGGATGACGCTCGAGCTGACGATAGATCGTGATGTAGCGCGCATAGCCGATCTTCTCCGAGAGGTAGGTCGCGTAGAAGATGTATTTCGGCTTGAAGTAGGTGTATGCCTTGGTGCGCTTGAGACCACCCAGGTCAAGGCCGATGCCCAGGTCCTTGAGCGACTGATTGATGAAGCCCGCATGGCGTGACTCGTCTCGCGCCATGAAGCGCATCAGGGCCTTGATGTCCGGATTTTCGACGTTCTTCTGGATCTCGTTGTACAGGATGCAACCCGAGAACTCGGAGGTCACCGAGGTGATCAGGAAATCAATGAATTCCTGACGCAGCTCGGGCGACACCTTGCCGAACACTTCAGCCACTTCAGCCGCGAATTCGGGGGTCCGCTGAAAGTGGTCGTGATTGTTGTCGCCTTCGTACTCGGCCATCATCGCGTCCCACTCGGCACGCACCGACGAGATATCGAGACGATCCATCGCTGCGAAATCCGTGGTGTAGAAGCGCGGGCTCAGCAGTGTCTCTTCCTTGGCACGGCTGGCTGCGGCGTCCGGGCTTTGAATGGCATGGGTCGATGACATGGCAAGGGTCCTGATGCGTGGCGGGGCGGGATGAAAGGGTCGGAACTTAGGGGTCTGGACTTAGGAGTTGGAACTTAGCGCGGGCCGGGTGCACTCGCAGGCTGGGCGAGCAGCTGCGCGAAATTCCCGGCATTGGTCGGTCCGAAGGACTCGAGTTCAACCCGCTTCCCGGTCGCTGGGTCGAGCAGGGTCAGACGCCCATCGGCGTGGGCGATCAGCTCGAAGGGCATCTCGGGACCAAGATCGCGAGCGCGACGCTCACGGGTCAGCGCGCGCAAGGAGCCGCGCACGAATCCCTGCTCGCCGTGAATCTCGGTCACGATTCGACCATCTCGGGCATCGATGACCGAGATGCCGCCGTCGGCCCGATCCTCGAATCGAAGGGAACGCTCGGCGGTTGCACCGTTGGGGATCTGTCCCTGCGCAAGCGCCGCAGCGCGCAGCTGATCGGGTCCGTTGCCGGTGAGGCGAACCAGACCGACGCTCAGCAGCGACACAGCGATCATCCCGCCGGCGCACCACAACACCCAACGCGGAAAGGTGTCGGGGGCAACCACCGTACCCGGCGCAGGCACCCGACGCGAGAGGGCGGCCAGGCTCATGACAGACTCGGCGCAAGGCCGCCTGAAGCCGCGCCCGACGAGCCGGTCACCGGCACGTGAGTCGGCTTGGCGTGCACACCGGACGACTGCGTGCCCGTCACTGACGCAGGCTGCAGCTCAACATTGTTCGCGCTCGCCCAGGCATTGGACAGCAGTTGCGCCACGCGAGCCGCATCGGGCACAGCCCTGAGCATCGGCTCGGGGCGAGCCAGCCGGAACGGCCTGGCATGCGGCCAGAGATGGAACCAGGCGATCCGATCCTCGCCGGTCAGCGCCAGGGCGATGTCGCCATGGTCTGAGTCGATCCGCTTGAGGTCGGCCGAGGCAATGTTGCGCAGAGGCAGGTTGTAGCTGAGCGTGAGCACGATCCCGATGCGCATCACGATGCGCTGATTGGTGAGCGTATAGACCGTCGTGCTGCACACCAGCCGGGCCAGGATGGCCAGGGCGCCCAGTGCCAGCAGCGCCAGCAGCACCGGACCTGCCATCAACGCCACCGCATCCTGAACACCCGAGGCAGCAGGCAGGACATTGCTCGCCCGAATACCCAGCATCACCGCGAAATACACGGCGAGCAGTCGCAGGTGAAAGACGCGGGTGAGCATGTGTCGCAGTTCGGGCGAGCCTTGCCAGAGGATCTGCTCGCCCTCGGGCAGCCGCTCGGGCAACCCGTGCTGCGGCTCGAACTCATGCTCGTGGCCGTTGCTGGCGATCGTCACAGCAGTGGCTCCGAGCGCTTGGCAGTGGCGAACTGCGTGCCGCCGCCATAGAAGGCCGAAATCCGGTCTTCCTCAGCCAGCGTGACCTGATCCGGACTGCGGGTCGCGGGCACCGATGCGAAGTGATGGGCGTAAATCGAATTCACCTCGATCGCCGAGCGGCGAATCCGGGCAAAGGGCACCGGCAGCAGGACACGACGCCCACCGTTGGTCTCGACTTCGAGGTAGCGGAACATCATCTCGGCTGTGTCGACCCACAGATCGACCACCGTGCCGGCCTGCTTGCCGTCGCCAGCAATCACCGGCTTGCCACGAGGATCGGTGTCCTGCTTCGCCACCGAGAAACCGGCCGCTGCACGCAAAGGCTGGATCAGCGGCTCGCCATGCGTGGTCATGTCGGGCACGTCCGCGCGATTCGCCCAGGCACCTGCGCCGATGCCATCCAGCATCGGATCGCCGGTCGGCTCAATCGGTGCGCCGATTCCGCCGGTCGACACAGCCACCAGCGGCGGCTCGAGCTTGCGCGGATCCGGCACGGTGACTTCACCACCGCCATGCAACTTGTAGGTCTTGGGCGCGGGAATCGGCCAGCCACTGACCGTGGCCTTGCTCAGGCCCTCGGTCTCCAGCGGGTATCCCTCGCGATGGCCCTCGCGAACGAGGTAATAGATCAGCCCGGCAAAAAACAGCCAGAACGCATAAAGAAGGATCTGGGCTAGATCCACGTAACCGGTGATGGCACCTACTGGCATTTGAAGTCTCCTTCGGGGTTTGGCTGTACTTAGCCGGGCAGCTCGGCGAGCCCGAAACTGCGCTCGGGGTGAGGGACCACTGATCCGCGCCGAACAAGCGGACCGATGGCAATCAGTGTCACAAAGAGCAGGACCATCTCGATGTGATACACAACGTTGTAGCCGGTCACTGGCTGGGCAAGCGCCTCACCCAGAGCACCCGACTGTGCAAGGCTGCCCATGAGGTCGCGGATCATGCCGCCGCCCGCAATCGACAGACCCGCTGCGCTGGCTTGCACTGCGCCCCAGGCGCCGAGTGCGAGGCCGACAAAACTGCGCTCTTCCATATGCATCGCCGCAGTGAGCGTGCCAACCGAGAACAAGCCACCGCCAAAGCCGATCAGAAACGCGCCGAGCCGAAACAGCCAGCCGGCTTCGAGTGGCGCGGAAAAGACCACCGCCGAGAAGGCCGGCAAGCCGGCGAGCGCGCCATAGGCTGCAACCCGCAAGGGATCGGCGCCGCGCGCCAGAACCCGCGCGGCCAGGCCGAAACCGATGAGCGATCCACTGGCCAACAGCGCGGTCAGCAGGCTGGTGTCAGACACGCTCAGGTGGAGGATTTCTCCGCCGTAGGGCTCCAGCACGATGTCCTGCATGTTGAATGCGGCGGTTCCCAGCGCGGTCGACCACAGGAAACGGCGGGCGCGGCCATTGGAGATGAAGCGACGCCAGGTGTCGCGAAACACTGGCTGGGGCTGGGCCTTGAGCGCGGCTACACGCACCGGATCGCGCGCCTCCTGCTTCCACAATGCGATCGCGTTGAGTGCCAGCGTGAAGATCGCCGCGCCCTGCACAACCTGGATCAGCGCCTTGGGCGTGAAATCAGCCAGCAGCACGCCAAAGAGCAGGCCGCTGCCGACCATGCCCAGCAGCAGCATCACGTACATCAGGGCAACGACGCGCGGTCGGGTTTCGTCGGTGGCCAGATCGGTCGCCAGCGCCAGACCGGCCGTCTGTGCGGTTTGCAGGCCCAGCCCGACCACGAGAAAGGCCAACGAGGCCGCCAGTTGTCCGACGATCGGGGGCGTCGGAACCGTACCCAGTCCCGACAGCACCAGCAGCGCAAACGGCATGATCGCCAGGCCGAAAAATTGCAGCATCGAGCCGGTCCAGATGAACGGCACACGGCGCCATCCAAAGGCGGATCGATGGGTATCCGATTTGAAACCGGTGAAGGCGCGCATCGGCGCGACCAGCAGGGGCAGCGCCACCATCAGAGCCACCATCCAGGCCGGCACACCGAGCTCGACGATCATCACCCGATTCAGTGTCCCGACCATCAGCGCCGTGGCCATACCGACCGTCACCTGAAACAGCGACAGTCGCAGCAGCCTGGCCAGGGGCAGGCCAACGCTGGCCGCGTCTGCAAACGGCAGGTAGCGAACCGGCAAGCGTTTGACCAGACCACCGAATCGGGATGACTTCATTCGGGTCGCCTCAGTTCGAGC
>CAIXXI010000281.1 GCA_903923345.1 uncultured Burkholderiales bacterium
CGCCAGTCGAACCAGATTGGTGCAATTACAGGCAAACGCACCAAATATGGGCGTGACTTGGCCGTCAAAGCGGGCGTCAGCCTCGACGGGTGGCCGCACAGGCGCCGGTCTTGGCCCTTGTGGTGATCCCGACAGATGGCATGTTTTCTGCTTTAACTGGTCCGATTTGCCTGCCTGCAGGAAAACTCCCACAATCCCGCGTCGCCCGCAGCGGCGAGCCCGGTTTATCGCCCTTCAGTTTTTACCCCTTGCTTACCAGGAGAACGCATCGATGGCATCTGCCCAGGACGTGATGAAGAAAATTGCGGACAACGAAGTCAAATTCGTTGATTTTCGCTTTACCGATACCCGCGGCAAAGAGCAGCACGTTTCGGTGCCGATCTCGGCCTTCGATGAAGACAAGTTCATCCACGGCCATGCGTTCGACGGTTCGTCGATCGCCGGTTGGAAGGGCATCGAGGCTTCGGACATGCTCCTGATGCCGGATGCATCCACCGCCAACATCGATCCGTTTCGTGAAGAGCCGACCCTGATTCTGAGTTGCGATGTGGTCGAGCCGTCTGACGGCAAGGGCTACGACCGCGACCCGCGCTCGCTCGCCAAGCGTGCCGAGGCCTACCTGAAGTCGACCGGCATCGGCGACACCGCCTTCTTTGGTCCGGAACCCGAGTTCTTCATTTTTGATTCGGTGACCTGGAATGTCGACATGTCGGGTTGCGGCGTGAAGATCGATTCGGAAGAAGCTGCCTGGTCGACCGGCAAGCAGTTCGAGGGCGGCAATCTCGCCCACCGTCCGGCGGTCAAGGGCGGCTATTTCCCGGTGCCGCCGGTGGATTCCTTCCAGGACATGCGCTCGGAGATGTGTCTGATTCTCGAGCAGATGGGCGTGCCGGTTGAAGTGCACCACCATGAAGTGGCTGGCGCAGGCCAGAACGAAATCGGCACCAAGTTCAGCACCCTGGTGCAGCGTGCCGACTGGACCCAGCTGCTCAAGTACATCGTGCTGAACGTGGCGCACAGCTACGGCAAGACCGCCACCTTCATGCCCAAGCCGGTCGTGGGTGACAACGGTTCGGGCATGCACGTCCACCAGTCAGTCTGGAAAGACGGCCAGAACCTGTTCGCCGGTGACAAATACGCTGGTCTGTCGGACTTCGCGCTCTACTACATCGGCGGCATCATCAAGCACGCCCGTGCACTGAACGCGATCACCAATCCGGGCACCAACTCGTACAAGCGCCTGGTGCCGGGCTTTGAAGCCCCGGTCAAGCTGGCCTACTCGGCTCGCAACCGCTCGGCCTCGATCCGCATTCCGTATGTGAGCAACCCGAAAGGCCGCCGCATCGAAGTGCGCTTCCCGGACCCGACCGCCAACCCGTACCTCGCGTTCTCGGCCATGCTGATGGCAGGTCTGGACGGCGTTCAGAACAAGATTCACCCGGGCGAAGCGGCCGACAAGAACCTCTATGACCTGCCGCCGGAAGAGGATGCAAAGATCCCGACCGTGTGCTCGTCGCTGGACATGGCGCTGGACTATCTCGATAAGGATCGTGAGTTCCTGACTCGCGGTGGTGTCTTCAGCGATTCGATGATCGATGCCTACATCGCGTTGAAGATGGAAGAGGTCACCCGCTTCCGCATGACCACCCATCCGGTCGAGTTCGACATGTACTACTCGCTCTGATCGCAGATCGAGCCGATGAAGGGGCGGGAAACCGCCCCTTTTTTGTTCTAAACTCGACCGATGCGTGCCTCTTTTCACCGCTTGCCTGTCGCACTGATCCACGGTACGACCCTGGCACTTGCCCTGTTCGTCCTGCCGGTTCAGGCGCAGGTGTATCGATGCGAGACTGACAGCGGCGTGCCGCTGTATCAGAACACGCCCGGTCCGAAATGCAAGGCGATGGACCTGCCGGCCATCACCACCATCCCCGCACCCAGAGTGCCCGCGGCACCTGCAGCATCCCCGAG
>CAIXXI010000282.1 GCA_903923345.1 uncultured Burkholderiales bacterium
AGATCATCGAAGAGCGCACCATCGGACCGAGCCTGGGAGCCGAGAACATCCGCAAGGGTTTCAACTCGACGCTGTATGGCTTCATTGCGATTGCCGCCTTCATGATCGCCTACTACCTGTTGATGGGCGTGTTCTCCACGATCGCCCTGGCGGTCAACCTGGTGCTGCTGATTGCGCTGCTCTCTTTGCTGCAGGCCACGCTCACCCTGCCGGGCATCGCCGCGATTGCACTCACGCTGGGCATGGCCATCGACGCCAACGTGCTCATCAATGAGCGCGTCCGAGAAGAACTGCGCAATGGTGCAAGCCCGCAGGCCGCGATTTCGGCCGGTTACGACCGCGCCTGGGGCACGATCCTCGACTCCAACATCACCACGCTGATCGCCGGCTTTGCCTTGCTGGCCTTCGGGTCGGGTGCGGTGCGCGGCTTCGCGGTGGTGCACTGCCTGGGCATCCTGACCTCGATGTTTTCGGCGGTGGTTGTCTCGCGCGGTCTGGTCAATCTCTGGTACGGGCGGCGCAAGCGCCTGTCGACGATTTCGATCGGCCAGGTCTGGAAACCCGCTGAGTCGACGCAGGACTGACGCATGGAATTCTTTCGCATCAATCGCGACATCCCGTTCATGCGGCACGCCCTGCTGCTCAACGCGATTTCGCTCATCACCTTCCTGGCGGCGGTCGGTTTCCTGGCGGTGCGCGGCCTGCACTTCTCGATCGAGTTCACCGGCGGCACCGTGATGGAGGTGGCGTATCCGCAGTCCGCCGACATCCAGAAGGTGCGCGACACGGTCGGCACACTCGGATTTTCAGAAGTTCAGGTCCAGAACTTCGGCACCGCACGCGACGTGATGATTCGCCTGCCCCTGGAAAAAGGCACGACCTCCGCGCAGCAAAGCGAGAAGGTGATGGCTGCACTCAAGGCCACAGACGCCGGGGTCGAACTGCGACGGGTGGAATTCGTGGGCCCGCAGGTCGGCAAGGAACTGGCCACCGATGGCGCACTCGCCCTGCTGTTCGTGATCGCCGGGATCATGCTCTACCTGGCCTTCCGCTTCGAATGGAAGTTTTCGGTCGCAGCCATCATCGCCAACCTGCACGACGTGGTGATCATCCTGGGCTTTTTTGCGGCGTTCCAGTGGGAGTTCTCGCTGTCGGTGCTGGCCGCGGTGCTGGCGGTGTTGGGCTATTCGGTCAACGAGTCGGTGGTCATCTTCGATCGCATCCGCGAGACCTTCCGCGGCAAGCGGCGCCTGAGCACCGAGCAGGTCATCGACCATGCGATCACCAGCACGATGTCGCGGACCATGATCACCCACGGCTGCACCCTGATGATGGTGCTGGCCATGCTGTTCTTCGGTGGCCCCACCCTGCACTACTTTGCACTGGCGCTGGCCATCGGCATCTGCTTTGGCATCTATTCATCGGTCTTCGTGGCGGCCGCGATTGCCATGTGGCTGGGTGTGAAGCGTGAAGACCTGGTCAAGCCGATCAAGAAGAAAGAAGGCGCCGAGGCCGAACTGCCCTGAGCCTCTGACCCAGCCGGAACGATCGAGCAACCCCAAGGAGCATGCCCGCATGTCCACCGCCCGTCCGACCCCGAAAACGCCGATCGTCATCACCCATAACCCTGGCGAACACCGCTTCGAGGCCTCGGTTGAAGGGCGCCTGTGCGTGCTGGACTACCTGCCTCAGGGCAGCGTATTGCGGGTGCATCACACCGGCGTTCCCGCCGAACTCGAAGGCCGGGGCATTGCATCCGCGCTGGTGCAGGCAACCGTCGACCACGCCCGCGCAAACGGATTGCAGATCGTGCCGCAATGCTCCTATGTCCAGGTCTGGATGAAGCGACATCCCGAGTACGCCGACCTGATCGCCCGCTGACCCTCACGGCGCACCCGCGCACCGCACACGGCCATGGCGAACTCCGATATCCGATCGATCCGGGTCTGGGACCTGCCGACCCGCCTCTTTCACTGGCTGCTGGCTGCGGCCGTCATCGGGGCCTTTGTTGCGGTCAAGGCCGGCGATCTTGACTGGCACGCACGCTTTGGCCAGGCCGTTCTGACCCTGCTGCTGTTTCGCCTGGTCTGGGGCTTCGTGGGCGGGCGGTATGCGCGGTTCACGCAGTTTGTTCGCGGCCCTTCGACGATACTGGACTACCTGCGCCGGGGGTCTGCCACGCCGGGACACAATCCGCTTGGCGCGATGTCGGTCATTGCCTTGCTGGGCGTGCTGCTGTTTCAGGCCAGCTCGGGCCTGTTTGCCAACGATGACATCGCCTTCGAGGGGCCACTCGCCCGCTTCGTCTCGAATGCGCTCTCAAGTGCGCTGACCACCTGGCACCGTCGCAACGAAGTGATCATCCTGGGGTTGGTGGCCCTGCATGTCGTCGCCATCCTGTTTTACCGGTTCGTGCGCGGCAAAAACCTGATCGGCCCGATGATCCTGGGGGATGCGGCGATGCATGAACAGGCTCCGGGCGCTCAACATGAACCGAGCCGCGATGATGTCGGCCTGTGGGTTCGTGCGGCTGTGGTGCTGGCCCTGTGCGGTCTGGCAGTCAGGGCACTGGTGGGTGCTGGCTAAGGCTTGACCCACCGTGCGGTGAGCAGGCACCACCGCCGGCCTGACCGGCGATGACGCACTGCCCCGATTCAATCACTCGCGACGGAAATCGTCGTGGCAACCCTTGCAGGTGGCAGCGGCTGCGCCGAAGGCGGTCTTCAGCGTGGCCGGGTCATTGGCAGCCGCAGGCAGCTTGCTGGTTGCGTCGAGCATTTTCTCGTAGGCGGCCTGGAACTTCGCGGTGTCTTTCCAGATCTCGGGCTTGGCACGGGTGTTCAGGCCGGTTTCAGTGCCTGCACCGAATCCGGCGCCCGGCAGTCGGGCCAGGGTCGCGACCAGGTTGGCGTTGTCGGTGGCGACTTTCGCATCGAAGGGCACACGGCCGTTGGCCATCGCGCCGAGGCGGCCGAAATGGCTGCCCATCACGGTGAAGGCCGACTGTCGATACTTGATCGCATCTTCGGGCTTGGCGAACTGGGCCTGGGCGGCCAGGGGCGAGAGCGCGGCGAGCGCGACAGCAGCAGCAAGGATCGACTTCATTCGGGCAACTCCAGGAGTAAAGGTCGCACAGGGAGGGGCGCAGTGCCGGACCCAAGCCATCGGGTCAGGGCGCTCTGCGCGGCGGATGGTACCAGCCCACCTGAACGGGCAGGGATTGTCCCTGCGCTGCGATCAAGCCCTCTGCGATCCGGCGTTTCAGACCCGTCTGGCGAGTTCGGCCGCCTTGCCGATGTAGTTCGCAGGCGTCATGGCCCGCAGCCGTGCCCGGGCTTCTGGCGGAATCGGCAGCCGATCGACGAAGGCCGCCAGTGCCTCGGGCGTGATGCCTTTGCCCCGGGTCAGGTCCTTGAGCTGCTCGTAAGGATTGGGCACACCGTAGCGACGCATGACCGTCTGCACCGGTTCGGCCAGCACCTCCCAGCAGGCATCCAGATCGGCTGCCAGGCGAGACTCATCGACTTCCAGCTTGTCGAGCCCGCGCAAACAGGCATCCCAGGCCAGCAGGGTGTGGCCAAAGGCCACGCCGACATTGCGCAGCACGGTTGAGTCGGTCAGATCGCGCTGCCATCGGGACACCGGCAGCTTTTCCGACAGATGGCGCAGCAGCGCATTGGCGATGCCCAGGTTGCCCTCGGAATTTTCAAAGTCGATCGGGTTGACCTTATGCGGCATCGTCGATGACCCGATCTCGCCCGCCTTCAGGCGCTGCTTGAAATAGCCCAGCGACACATAACCCCAGACGTCGCGGTCGAGGTCGATCAGGATGGTGTTGGC
>CAIXXI010000283.1 GCA_903923345.1 uncultured Burkholderiales bacterium
AACTCGGCGTCGGGGCAGCCTGACAGGAACGCCAGCGAAGCGGCGACCGTCACGGGGATGCCGTGGTCTCCGCCCATGCAATCGATGGCGATCCGAACGCTCATCAGTCAGCCCGGAGAGGGAACACTCAAATGTCGGTCAAATCAGAGACGACGGGCCAGATGCCCGATGCCCTGATGCCTGATTCAACTTACTCGTCGGCCTTGACCTTGACGACCTTGCGGCCACGGTAAAACCCGTTCGGGCTGACGTGGTGGCGAAGGTGCACTTCCCCGGTGGTCGGCTCAACCGCGGTCGGCGGCTTGGCCAGGAAGTCGTGTGAGCGGTGCATACCGCGTTTGGAGGGCGATTTTTTGTTCTGCTGGACGGCCATCGCGTGGTCTCCGTTGCAAAAAGTTAATCGACGAGTATAGCAGGCCAGCCCGTAAAATGAAACTCGACCTGCTGCCGATCGACGACCGAGCCCGAATCAGTCAGGCTTGCGACGTAAGGATGCCAGTGCTGCAAAGGGGTTGGCGGGGGCACCTGTTTCGGGATCGACCTGCTTCGGCGAGGCCTCGATGCGCCCTGACCCGTCCGGCTGCGCTGAGGGCGCCGCGCAGTCCTCATGTCTGGGTGCGGCGGGCAAGGCCATGATTGCTTCGTCTTCGATCAGCCCGGCAAAGTCGAAGTGCCTGGACGACACCAGCAGGTCATGCTCGTCGTCTTCTGAATCCTCGCGCATCGCCTGCGCCTCGTCGCCGACCATCCGGTAGTGGCGCGCCTCGTCAAGGCCCACCTCGACCGACTCCAGGCAGCGCACGCAGCGCATCGTCACCCGGGTGTGAATCGTCAATTCAAGAAAAGCCTCGCGACTGCCATCGGCGCGCAGATCACTGCGGCCGGTCAACTGCCAGTCAAGGTCGCCTTTCAGTTCCATCAGCAGCGACGTCAGCCGGGGCATGTCGGCCAGGGCGCGCACCCCGCTCGCATGCTCGCCGCGACGGGTGAATTCATGGGTATCGAGTTCAGACAGGCTCTTCATGACCCGTATCATAGGGGGTCCCTCCGTCGCCAGCGCCCTCAAACCCGAACGCCCGGCGCCCACGTGCCCCGAACCCATCGCGATGCGCCTCATCCTTGCCTCGACCTCGATCTACCGACGCGAGCTCCTCGCCCGCCTGCGCCTGCCCTTCGACGCCATCCCCCCCGGCGTGGATGAAACCGCCCTGGCCGGCGAAAGCCCGCAGCAGCAGGCCACCCGGCTGTCCCACCTGAAGGCTCGAGCCGTGGCCGAGCGCTTTCCCGACGCCCTGGTGATCGGATCCGATCAGACAGCCACCCTCGATGGCCTGACGACCATCGGCAAGCCCGGCGATCATGAGCGCGCCACCGCGCAGCTCAGAGCGGCCTCCGGGCGCAGCATGGTGTTTCACACCGGACTGTGCCTGTGGCGACCCGACTCGACACCGCTGATCGAGTGTGTCGACACCCGGGTGCGCTTCCGAACCCTGGACGATGCGCAAATCGAGCGCTACCTGCTTGCGGAAACGCCCTATGACTGCGCCGGATCCGCCAAATCCGAGGG
>CAIXXI010000284.1 GCA_903923345.1 uncultured Burkholderiales bacterium
GCTTGCCGCCCATCGCGATCTGCTGCGCTATCAGGCCTTGCATCGACTGCCCGAGGCGCCCCGCACCACCGTGGTGGCGGCGGTGATTCAGGACGAAAAAGTCTGGTGGGCGCATGCAGGCGATTCCCGCTTCTACTGGCTGCGCAATGGCCGCACCGTCGTGCGCACGCTGGATCATTCCAAGGTCCAGACCCTGGTGACACTGGGCCTGATTTCGCCGCAGGAACAGGATGACCATCCCGAGCGCAACAAGGTTCTGAACTGCCTTGGGTCTCCGCTGCCGCCCGACGTCGAATCATCCGGTGGCGTGACGCTTCAGTCCGGCGACACGCTGTTGCTGTGCTCGGATGGCCTGTGGGCCGGCGTGCCGCAGACCGATCTGGCGCAGGCTTTCGGGCAGGGTCCGTTAGCACAGGTCGTGCCGGAACTGGTGCGACGCGCGGTCGCGCACGGCGGGCTGATTGCAGATAATGCGACCGCGATTGCCCTGAACTGGGAGGGCGGTGGCCGACCGGATGAGCTGGCGACCCTGTCGCCGCTCGAGCTGCCGGGCGGCGCCATCACCACCACGATTGCATTCGGGCGCGCCGATGAAGTCGCTGCGAGTGCCAGCTTGTCTGATGAAGACATCGAACGTCAGATTGCCGAAATCCAGCAGGCGATCCGCCGATCCCATGCATCCTCCAATGGAGAGTCCTCTTGAGCGACACCACAGCACACCGATCGACCCCTCTGCAGCGGCCCAGTGGTCGTGCAGCCGATGCCCTGCGCGATGTGCGGATCACGCGCGGATTCACCTGTCATGCCGAGGGTTCGGTCCTGGTCGAGTTCGGCCAGACCCGGGTGCTGTGCACTGCGAGCGTCGAGGACAAGGTGCCGCCCTTTCTGCGGGGGCAGGGGCGGGGATGGGTGACGGCCGAATACGGCATGCTGCCGCGGGCCACTCACACCCGCAGTGACCGCGAAGCCGCACGCGGCAAGCAGTCTGGGCGCACGCAGGAGATTCAGCGGCTGATCGGAAGAAGCTTGCGGGGCATCATCGATCTGCAGATTCTGGGCGAGCGCACGGTGCAGATCGACTGCGATGTCCTGCAAGCCGATGGCGGCACCCGCACCGCCGCAATCACCGGCTCCTGGGTTGCATTGCACGATGCGGTGTCATGGATGCAAGCACAGGGGATGCTGACTGCTTCACCGCTCACCGACTCCGTGGCCGCAATTTCCGTGGGACTGTGGCAGGGGCATGCAGTGCTCGATCTCGATTACCCGGAAGACTCTGCCTGCGACACCGACATGAACGTGGTGATGACCGGGTCGGGCGGGATCGTGGAAGTGCAGGGCACCGCCGAAGGCCGGCCGTTTTCGCGGGTTCAGGTGGATCAGCTGCTCGACCTGGCTGCAAGCGGCATCCACAGCCTGACGCTCATGCAGCGCCAGGCGCTCGGCCTGGCGGGCTGATGGACCACAGCGAAGGACTGGGCCGGGTGGTGCTGGCCTCGGGCAATGCCGGCAAGCTGCGCGAGATGCAGGCTCTGCTGGCATCCACCGGGATCGAACTGATCGCGCAGGGCACCCTGGGTGTGCCGGATGCACCCGAGCCCTTTGGCACTTTTATCGAGAATGCGCTGGCCAAGGCTCGCCATGCCAGTCGCCTGACCGGCCTGCCTGCACTGGCCGATGACTCGGGCATTTGTGTGCGCGCCCTGGGGGGGGCACCCGGTGTGCGCTCGGCCCGTTATGCGTCGATCGATTCGTCGGCACCCCGGTCGGATGCCGACAACAACGCCCGGCTGGTGCGTGAACTGGCTGGGTCAACTGATCGCAGTGCGCTGTTCTATTGCGTGCTGGTCCTGCTGCGACATGCGGATGATCCCCAGCCGCTGATTGCGGATGGCGCCTGGCAGGGGGCGTTCATCGACACCCCCCGCGGCGCAGGCGGGTTTGGTTACGACCCGCATTTCTGGCTGCCCGATCTTGGCCTGACCGCCTCGGAGCTGGATGCACAGACCAAGAATCGGCTGAGTCACCGGGCTCAGGCGATGCAATCCTTGCTGCAAAAGGTCGGTGCTGCGCAGTCGTCCGGGACGACCGGGCAGGCCCGATCAGGCGCTGGTGGCTGATTCCTTCGATGGTCAACTCGGCAAGCGATCACATTGCCCCGGTCAATCTCGGGATGCCGTCGCGCCGCGCATCGAACCTGGTGTCGTTGCCGCCGTTGTCGCTCTACATCCATCTGCCCTGGTGCTTGCGCAAGTGCCCGTATTGCGACTTCAATTCGCATGAGTTCGAGGAACTGCCGCAGGCGCGCTACCTCGATGCGCTGCGTGCCGACCTCGAGGCGTCACTGCCCCTGATCTGGGGGCGTACGGTGCACACCGTCTTCATCGGGGGTGGCACGCCCAGCCTGTTTTCGCCGGAGTCGATCGACCGGCTTCTCACCGACGTTCGCGCGCGCGTCAGGCTTGCGCCAGATGCCGAGATCACCCTGGAAGCCAATCCAGGCACCTTCGAGCGCGAGCGTTTTCGAGGCTTTCGCCAAGCCGGAGTGAACCGGCTGTCGCTGGGCATCCAGAGTTTCGACGATGGCGCGCTGTCGGCCATCGGGCGCGTGCATGATCGCCGCGCAGCGCTGGCTGCAGCCGAAAGTGCCGCGCAGGATTTCGACACCTTCAATCTCGATCTGATGTACGCATTGCCCGGGCAGGATCTCGCCGGACTGGAGCGCGATCTGCGCCAGGCGCTGGCGTTTTCGCCGCCGCATCTGTCGTACTACAACCTGACGATCGAGCCCAATACCCTGTTCGCTGCGCGCCCGCCGGCGGGTCTGCCCGATGACGACCTCACCGCCGCGATGCAGGATGCCATCGAGGCGGCCTGCGGCCTGGCGGGTCTTTCGCACTACGAGGTCTCGGCATATGCCAGGGCCGGGCATCGGGCACGGCACAACCTGAACTACTGGACCTTCGGCGATTACCTGGGCATCGGCGCGGGTGCGCACGGCAAGCTGTCGTTGCACGACCGGATCATCCGGCAGGCCCGTTGGCGGCATCCTCAGCGCTACATGGATGCGGCATTCAGCTCGCAGGCGGTCGAGATCGAACGCACCCTCGAAGCCCAGGACCTCGGCTTTGAATTCATGCTCAATGCGCTGCGCCTGAAAGA
>CAIXXI010000285.1 GCA_903923345.1 uncultured Burkholderiales bacterium
AAGCACACCCTTGATGCTGGGGTGATGGCCCACCCCAGCTACAGCAAGATGCATGCGATGCGCCAAACCGCTGAACAGCACCGAGACACTGCCAACGAGCAGGTGCGCCATTTGGGTTTCGAGGAGCGACAGCACCGCCAATGGCTGAGGGAAGAAGCGCGCAACTTGCGCCAAGCCGCCGACGACTTGGAGCGCTTCATGATCGAGGCCGTGCTCGAATCGGTGCAGGTCATCACCTGCACTCTCGTGGGGGCCAGCAACCGAAACATTCGCCACCTGAGCTTTGAGACCGTCTTTATCGACGAAGCCGCCCAGGCCCTGGAGCCGGGTTGCTGGATACCGATTGCCAAGGGCCAGCGCATTGTGCTGGCGGGCGACCACCACCAGCTGCCGCCCACAGTCAAGAGCGAAAAAGCGGCTCGAGAAGGTCTGCGCGAAACCCTGTTCGAAAAGTGCATCCAGCGGCAACCGCAGACGGCTCGCATGCTCACCATGCAATACCGCATGCATGCGCACATCATGGGCTTCAGCTCGGAGAAGTTCTACGGCGGCCAACTGGTGGCGCACCCCAGCGTGCGCCACGCCGACTTGGAGGCTTACGATCCGCGTTTTGCGCCTGACTTGCCGGTGGAATTTATTGACACGGCTGGCTGCAGATTTTCGGAGGTCGCCATTCCCGAAAGTGGTTCAACGGCCAATCCCGAAGAAGCCCACTTGCTGCTGGAGCGCCTGGCCCAGCTGCTCGCGCCATATGACTCCATCGAACAGGATCAGCGCCCGTTGACCATCGGCGTGATTGCACCGTACCGCGCCCAAATCAACTATTTGAAAGACGCCATCGAAGACAGTGCCGTGCTGAATGATTTGCTGCTGCAACGCAGACTCAGCGTGGGCACCGTCGATTCGTTTCAGGGCCGAGAGCGCGACATCATTGCCATCACATTGACACGCAGCAACCCCCAAGGCGAGATCGGCTTCCTCTCCGACATCCGCCGCATGAACGTTGGCATGACCCGCGCACGGCGCAAGCTCTTGATGGTCGGCGACTCGTCCACGCTGTGTCGTCACCCGTTTTTTATGGATTTATTGACTTATGTGAAGCGCATCGGGGGATATTCCGATTGGCCATGTCAGCCATCGCATTGACCTCGGCGCAATGTCAGCCCTGACCACCCACCCGAATCGCCTCACTGCGCGCCTGCCAGCGCGAAATCACCGCGGCATGCGCGGCCTGATACACCGCACTGACCTCATCGGCCGAGTCGGCGGTGATGCGCAGGTCCTCGAGCAGGCCATTGTTCAGACCATAGACCCAGCCATGGACCACCACAGTCTGGCCGCGCTGCCAGGCATCGGTCACGACAGTCGTGCGGCAGACATTGCGCGCACCCTCCAGCACGTTCAGTTCGACCAGCGCATCGACCTGCAGGCTCGCGTGCAGACCCTTGAGGAAATCCTCGTTCGCATCGCGCACGTCCTGCACATGCCGCAACCAGTTGTCGACCAGACCGGCTCGCTGATTGGTCATGGCAGCGCGCACACCGCCGCACTTGCTGTGTCCGACCACGATGATGTGCTGCACACCCAGCACATCGACCGCGTACTGGATGACGCTCAGCGCGTTCAGGTCGGAGTGGACCACCACATTGGCCACATTGCGGTGCACGAAGAGCTCGCCCGGCAACAGGTCGACCAAGTCGTTGGCCGGCACCCGGCTGTCTGAACAGCCGATCCACATGTAGTGCGGCGTCTGATTCGACAGGAGGCTGGTGAAAAACCCGGGACGGGCAGCCTCGGTTCGGGCGGCCCATTCACGGTTTCGATCAAACAGTTCTGAGAGGTCTTTTTCCATGCGAGCGATTGTATGAGCGCTGGCCGTTAGCCTTAGCCGCGTGGAGGGTTTTCGTGCACCACACTCGGCTCGCCGGTGCTGCCCCGATTGACCCCAGCGCGCTGCATCAGCGCATTGCTTGCGCCGGTGCCGAACAGCGCCATGCCTTGCGCCGTGCGCCCGCCGTCGGCAACCACGGTCTCGCCCGTGATGAAGGCGGCATCGTCCGAACACAGGAAGGCCGCCAGCGCGGCAATGTGCTCGGGCTGGCCGTCGTCGGGCCAGGGTTGCGGCGGCAGCATCGACTGGATCTTCTCGGGCCGGCCGCGATGCAGCAGCGGCGTCATGATCGTGCCGGGTGCCACGCTGTTGACCCGGATGCGGTGGGCAGCCAGTTCGGTGGCGGCACTGCGGGTGAGGCTCACCACCGCCGATTTGGCCGCCGAATAAGCATGTGAGCCGGCCCCGCCGCCCAGCCCGGCAATCGAGGCGGTGAGCACGATCGCACCGCCTTCGCCCCGCTCGCGAATCGCCTTGGACGCATGTTTGAGGCCCAGAAACACGCCACGCACCAGCACATGAAAGGTGTAGTCCCAGTCTTCGACCGTGATCTCGCCGATTGGCCCGAAGGCGCCCCCCACCCCGGCATTCAGGAAGGCCATGTCGAGCCGGCCGAACTGATCGAGCGCTGTCTGCACCATGGCGACGTTGTCGGCTTCGATCGACACATCGCCGCGCACCGCGACCAGCGCATCGCCCAGGCCCTGCTGTGCGGCCAGGGCCACCGTCTCCTGCGCCGCCGGCAGGTTGTAGTCGGCCACCACGACGCCCGCGCCTTCGGCTGCAAAGCGCAAGGCACTGGCGCGCCCGATGCCACTGCCGGCGCCGGTGATGAGGATGGTCTTGCCTTCGAAACGCGCGCGCGGTGCTGTATTCACGGTCAGAGCCTCTGGACGGTCGAAAACCGGATCTTGCCACCCCTTGTGGCGCGGCACCTCGGCTAGGATTGCAGGCTTGAAACCCATCAGCCACACCACACCAGGAGAACCTCATGGACGTCAAGGGCAAGATCGCCGTCATCACCGGTGCAGCCAGCGGCATCGGTCGCGCCACCGCATTGAAGTTCCATGCCGAGGGCGCCGCCGGTGTGGTGGTTGCTGACCTGAACGAAGCCGGCTTGCAACCGGTGGCGCAGGCGGTCAATGGTCTGGCCGTGCGCTGCGATGTCAGCAAGGAAGCCGATATCCAGGCGCTGGTGGCAGCTGCCGAAGCGAAATACGGCCGCGTCGACATCTACTTCTCCAATGCCGGCATCGGCACGAGCCCCGGCCTGGATCCGAACAACGAAACCTGGGACCTGATGTGGAAGATCCACGGCATGGCCCATGTGTGGGCCGCGCGGGCCACCGTCGAGAAGATGCTGGCCCGTGGGGGTGGCTACTTCATCGTGACCGCCTCGGCCGCAGGCCTTTTGAACATCGTCGAGACCGCCGCCTACGGCGTGACCAAGCATGCCGCCGTGGCCATCGCAGAATGGCTGTCGATTGCCTACGGCCGCCGCGGGCTGCGGGTCTCGTGCCTGTGCCCGCAGGCGGTGCGAACCGGCATGGTGCCCGGCGATGGCGGCTCAGCTGGTGGTGACGGCATCCTCAGCGCCGAAGCCGTGGCCGATGAGATCGTGAAGGTCATGGGCGAAGAAACCTTCCTGATCCTGCCGCACCCCGAAGTGCTCGACTACATGCGCCGCAAGACCGCCGACTACGACCGCTGGCTCGGTGGCATGCAAAAGCTGTATCAGAAGAGCGAATCCACCCAGGCCTCGCCCTTCAAGTCCTGATCAGTGTCCTGACTCGCGGCCTCAGAGCAGGCCGGCTGCGCCCAGCAGCCAGCCGCTCACCGCACAGGCGAGAATCACCCGGATCACCGTCGCCTTGCCGCTGAGCAAGGCGATGGCAGCCGCCACCGCAATCACGGCTGCCACCCCATTGAATCGCCCGGACATCCCTTCGGGCCACAGCACGTGTTGCCCGAAATACAGGGCCATGGATGCAATCACACCGACCACCGCAGCCGAAATGCCCGCCAGCGGCGCACCGACGTTCAGATTGTCTCGGGTGCGCTCCACCAGTGGCCCGCCGGCCAGAATGAACACGAAGGACGGCAAGAAGGTGTAGAAGGTGGCCACCACCGCACCGGCAATGCCCGAACCCAGCGCCCCGCCGAGGCCCAATGCCTGTTGCGCCCACCCGCCCAGAAAGCCAACGAAGGCCACGATCATGATCAGCGGCCCGGGCGTGGTCTCCCCCAGCGCCAGACCGTCGATGATCTGCGTGGCGCTGAGCCAGCCGTAGTGATCGACCGCGCCCTGCACCACATAGGGCAGCACCGCATAGGCACCGCCGAAGGTCAGCAGAGCGGCACTGGTGAAGAATCGGGCCATGTCGGTCAGGGTCGTGCTGCCAATGGGCGCGACCAGGGCGAGCAATGCATACACGCCCAGACCGAGCATCACTGCGATTGCAACCATCATCGCAAGCCAGCCCCGCGAGCCTTTGGCATGCGCCGGCACCGGCGAGTCGTCATCGATCAGATAGCCACCGCTGCGCTGGCCTGCGCGGGTGTGCGCTGCGCCCGCACCGAACGAACCCGGCCAGCGGCGTGCGCCCAGCCACCCGGCCAGAGCAGCCAGGCCGATGATCACCGGGAAGGACACATGGAGCACGGTGGTGGCAACGAAGGCCGACACGGCCACTGCCCAGGCGGCGGGATGTCTGATTGAACGCGAGGCGATACGCCAGCCGGTTACCACCACGATCGCGATGACCGCGGGTTTGATGCCGGCGAGCACGTCTTGAACCGCTGGCAGCGTGCCGGCGACCCCATACAGCCAGGACAGGGCAATCATCAGCACCAGTGATGGCAACACAAAGAGCGCGCCTGCCGCGATGCCGCCCTTCACGCCATGCAGCAGCCAGCCGATGTAAGTGGCGAGCTGTTGTGCCTCTGGGCCGGGCAGCACCATGCAGTAGTTGAGCGCATGCAGGAACCGGCCTTCGGAAATCCACCGCCTGCGTTCAACCAGTTCGTCGTGCATCAGCGCGATCTGCCCGGCCGGCCCGCCGAAGCTGATGCAACCGAGCTTGAACCAGTAGCGCAGCGCCTCGCCAAAGGCCACGGTGCCAGGCGCTTGCGGCTCAGGCACTGCTTCGGCCTGGGCTTGCGCACTCACGGTGATCTCGGGCCCGTCGGGCGGTGTCGGGCTCATGGTGTCGGTCTCAGGTCAGGAGATCAGGTCAGGAGATCAGGTCGCTTGGCCGCGCGCGGCCGGCGGATTGCGCCGGAAGTATTCGCGGATCCCCTTGTGAAGCGCGTCGGCGAGCCGCTGCTGGTACTCCGGGTCCGCCAGTTTGCGCTCTTCATCCGGATTGCTGATGAACGCCGTCTCAACCAGAATCGACGGGATGTCGGGCGCGCGCAGCACTGCAAAGCCGGCCTGCTCGACGCCTGCCTTGTGCAGGTCGCCCACCGCACCGAGTTCACCGAGCACGGCGGTTCCGAGCTTGCGACTGTGCTGGATCTGCGCCGTGGTCGAGAGGTCGATCAGCACGCTGGCCACCTCCCGATCGCCGCGACGCGCATCGACGCCGCCAATCTGATCCGAGCGATTCTCCTGATTGGCCAGCCATCGCGCACCCACACTGCTGGCGCCGCGCTCCGACAGCACGAAGACCGAGGAGCCACGCGCCTGGGGCGTCACGAAGGCATCGGCATGGATCGAGACGAACAGATCAGCCGATACCGCCCGAGCCTTGCTCACCCGCGCGCCCAGCGAAACGAAATAGTCGGAGTCGCGGGTCATCAGGATCCGCAGGTTCGGTTCGGCGGCAAGCCGCTCGCGCAGCCGCATGGCAATCGCCAGCACCACATCCTTTTCCATCGTGCCCATCGGACCGATGGCACCCGGGTCTTCACCGCCATGCCCCGGATCGATCGCCACCGTGATCATCCGTCGCACTGGCGCGCGCGCCCTACCGGGCTCAGTCCGGTTCGGGTCGCGGGGACTGTCGGTTCGGCCTGGCTCGCGGCTTCGCAGGTCCTGCGACGCTGCAGGCGATCCGGATCGATCACTGCGAGCACTGGATGCTTCGCGTTCGCGGATCAGTGCAGCCAGCGGGTCCTGCGCCGGGCTGGATCTGGCCGCAGCCGCCTGCTCGCTCATCAGCCGATTCTGTTCGATCAATGCAGCCAGCGGATCGGGAGCCTGCTCAGGGTACAGGTCGAAGACCAGCCGGTGACGGTAGTCGCCCACCGGTGTCACCGCAAAGACCTGTGCATCGACTGCGACTTTCAGATCGAAGACCAGCCGTGCCACCCCCGGTCGGTTCTGCCCGACTCGCACGGCGGCGATGTAGGGATCGTCTGCACGCACCTGGGCGACCAGATCGCGCAAGGTGGCATCCAGCTCGACACCGGGCAGATCGACCACCAGCCGATGCGGCTCGGGCACGGTGAAGTAGGTGGGGCGCACCGGCGCATCGAGTTCAAGCGTGACGCGGGTGTAGGCGCGCGCCGGCCAGACGCGCACCGCGACGATGCTGCTCGCCCACGCCAGGGGCAGGTCCAGTGCGAGCAGGGCGCCCGGAACCGCCTTCAGGACTCGGCGGCGGCGCTCACGCATCGCTCACCCGATGCGCTGTGTGCATCCAGCGCAAGCCATCGTGCCGTGCCGTCTGAGGCTTCATCTGCAAAGTCCAGTCGGATGCGCAGGTCGGGGCCGGGCAGGTCGGGGCCTGCATGTTGGGGCCATTCGACCAGACAGACACCCGGGCCACCGAAATAATCCGTGAAGCCGCTGTCGCGCCATTGATGACCGCTGGAGAACCGATACAAGTCAAAATGATAGACCGGGAATGCAGGCAGGTCGTAGGGTTCAAGCAGGGTAAAGGTCGGGCTTTTCACCCGACCGACATGACCCAGTTCTGCGAGCAGACAGCGCACCAGCGTGGTCTTTCCGACCCCAAGCCCGCCTTCGAGCCAGATGACCATTCCCGGCTCCAATGCCCGGGCGAGCCGGCGCGCCAGTGCTGCGGTGGCGGCCTCGTCAGGCAGCCGCCGACGCAACGACGCACGCGTGTCTGCGGTTTGATCAGGCTGAAGCATGGTCGAACCTACAATGGGCGGATGACAGCGGCACGGCAGGTCTCATGACGGATGGATCAGTCCCATGACGGTTGATACGGATGTCACGACGGTATCAGCGCCCGAGGGCGGTTGGGTCGAGCGGCTTCGGGTGATGGCGGCCGCACTCGGCTTCGCCTCGCTGGGTGTGGCCGATGTCGATCTGTCAGATGCCGAACCCGGCCTGGCCCGCTGGCTCGCCGAGGGTTTTCACGGCGAGATGGATTATATGGCCCGCCATGGCATGACCCGCGCACGAGCGGCTGAGCTGGTGCCCGGCACGGTGAGGGCGATCATGGTGAGCATCGACTACACGCCCGATGACCCGCTCTGGATCGATCAGGCCTGGGCCAACCTTGCGCAATCCGAGCGCGCCTATGTGTCGCGCTACGCCCTGGGTCGGGACTATCACAAGGTGGTTCGCTCCCGTTTGGCCGCGCTGGGCGCGGGTCTGCAGCGCGAGATCGGCCCCTTTGGCTGGCGGGCCTTTTGCGACTCGGCACCGGTGCTGGAGGTCGAGCTCGCGCAACGCGCCGGTCTGGGCTGGCGCGGCAAGCACACCCTGATGCTCTCGCGCGAGGGCGGCTCCATGCGCTTCATCGGTACGCTCTACACCGACCTGCCCTTGCCGGTGGATGCGCCGGTGGATAACCACTGCGGCCGTTGTACCGCGTGCCTGGACGCCTGCCCCACCCAGGCCATCGTCGCGCCCTACCGCCTCGATGCGCGCCGCTGCGTGTCGTATCTCACCATCGAACTCAAAGGCGCCATTCCATTGGAGTTTCGCGAGGCGATCGGCAATCGGATCTATGGATGTGACGATTGCCAGCTCGCCTGCCCCTGGAACAAGTTTGCGGTGGCTGCATCGGCGCCCGACTTTGCGGTGCGCAACCGGCTCGATCAATCGACACTGCTCGAGCTGTTCGCCTGGGACCAGGTGCGCTTTGAATCGGCCTTCGAAGGCTCGGCCATTCGCCGCATCGGCCATGAGCGGTGGTTGCGCAACATCGCGGTGGCGCTGGGCAACGCGCCCTCGAGCGATGCAGTGATCGCTGCCCTGCGCGCGCGAGAGCATGATCCGTCCGCACTGGTGGCCGAGCATGTGCGCTGGGCCTTGGGTCGACACGGGCAATCAGCGTTTGCAGATCCTTAGGCGGCCTTATCGGGCCCAGACCAGCCACAAGGGCAGCGTGATCGCGCTGATCAGGGTTGATGCAGTGATCAGCCGGGCCACATAAGGTCCGTCGCTGCCCATGCGGGTGGCGAGGATGTAGCAGGCCGATGCGCTGGGCACGGCCCCAAACAGCACCAGAACCTGCGTGGCCAGCGGCGCCAGCCCGAGCGCCCGCGCAATCACCAAAGCCGCCATCGGCATGGCCAGCAGCTTCACCATCACCGCATAGCGGGCAAAGCCATCGTCGCCGCGCGCACCTGAAGGCTTGAGGCCCGCGCCGACCAGAATCAGGCCCAGTGCGATCGAGGCTGCGCCCATCCGATTGAGGAAGGCGGTGAGTGGTTCGGGCATCTCGATGCCAGTGAGGTTGGCGGCCAGCCCGCAGGCGGTGGCCAGCACGAGTGGGTTGCGCAGCAGGGCCTTGAGGACGCCCGCGCCGCTGTTGCGGGCCAGGAACCAGACCGCGGCAATGTTGCCGGTGGGCACGGCGACAGCGACCATGACCGCGCACAGGGCCACCCCGGCATCGCCACCGATCCGATGGGCCAGTGCGAGTGCGACATACGAGTTGAATCGGAAGGCGCATTGCACCGCGCCGCCAAAGCGACGGCTCTCGATACCGAATATGCGCCCGCCGAGCGCACCCAGTGCAATGCCGAACAGCAGCACCGCCAGCACGCCCAGCGCGAAGGGCGCTGCGCTGCTCGGGTCGATCCGGTTGCGCACGATGGCGGTGAACAGCAGCGCCGGAAAGAGCACGTAATAGACGAGCTTTTCGAGGCTGCTCCAGAAGCCCTCGGCCCAGTCGACCCATCGGGCCAGGGCAGCGCCGGTGGCAATCAGGGCCAGATCCGGCAGGAGCAGCAGGAGCGTGTTCATGGAAGGGGGCGGTGTGGGCGCTCGGCTATAGTCGAGCGGACCAGACGATAGCAGAGAGGACATCGGGCGTGACCCTGGCCCAGACCGAATCCGGACCACGCGCCGCTGAGCCGCCCGATCCTGCCGATGTGCAGGCGCTGGCCGCTTTTTGCGATGCCATCTGGCTCGAGGACGGGCTGTCGCGCAACACCCTCGAAGCCTATCGCCGCGATCTGGCCATGCTGGCGCAATGGCTTGCCACTCACGAGCGCACGCTGCTGGACGCGGCCGAACCCGATCTGCAGGGCTACATTGCCGCGCGCCATGCCGGATCGAAGGCCACCAGCAGCAACCGCAGGCTGACGGTCTTCAGACGTTTCTATCGATGGTTGATGCGTGAGCAAAAACGTCAGGACGATCCGACCCAGCGCATCGTCGCGGCCCGGCAATCCCTGCGCTTTCCCAAGTCTTTGACCGAGGGTCAGGTTGAATCCCTGCTGGCTGCGCCCGATGTCGGTACGCCACTCGGACTGCGCGACCGCGCGATGCTCGAGACCCTGTATGCCACCGGCCTGCGCGTGTCCGAGCTGATTGGACTGTCGGCGGTGTCGGTCAGCCTGGTCGACGGGGTGATCCGTGTGGTCGGTAAGGGCGATAAAGAACGGCTGGTGCCCCTGGGCGAGGAGGCCCGACGCTGGATCGAGCGCTATCTGCGCGAATCGCGCCCCGAGTTGCTGGGTGCGCGTTCCAGCGATGCGCTGTTCATCACCGCGCGCGCCGCCGCCATGACCCGACAGATGTTCTGGACCCTGATCAAGCGGCATGCGCAGGTGGCGGGCATCAATGCGCCGCTGTCGCCGCACACACTGCGCCATGCCTTTGCCACGCACCTGCTAAACCATGGCGCAGACCTGCGCGTGGTACAGATGCTGCTGGGGCATGCCGATATCTCCACCACCCAGATCTACACGCATGTGGCGCGAGAACGGCTCAAGGCCTTGCATGCACAGCATCATCCGCGGGGCTGATCGGTCTGCGCCCGGCAACACACGAGGGAGTGAAGTTCACATGAAGGTCTGCATCATCGGTCTGGGGTCGATTGGCGGCTACCTGGCTCACCGCATGGCTCAAGCCGGGGGCGATGTCTGCGCCGTGGCGCGTGGAGCCACCTTGAAGTCGGTGCAGGAGCAGGGCCTGCTGCTGAGCCATGTCGACACGGCTGAGCAGGTCAGTTCGGTGCCACTGACGGTGAGTGACTCACCCGCGCAACTGGGGCCGCAGGACCTGGTCATCGTGGCGCTCAAGACCACCGCACTCGATGCGCTGCCGTCGCTGATCGGCCCGCTGCTGGGCCCGCAGACGATGGCGTTGTGGGCGATGAATGGCGTGCCCTATTGGCTGATGAAGGGCCTGGATGCGCGCTGGCAAGGCATCCGCCTTGAGGCGACCGATCCGGGCGGGCGGCTCGAGGCTGCAATCGATCCGAGCCGGATCATCGGCTGCGTTGCGCACATGGCCGCGTCCTGCCCGCACCCGGGCCATGTGGTGCAGGCCTTCGGTGATCGCTTCATCATCGGTGAGCTCGGCGGCGCGCAGACCGCGCGTCTGGCTGCGGTCACGCAGGCGCTCTCGGTGCCCGGCATCGGGCTGGAGGTGTCCGACTCGATCGAGGAGGCG
>CAIXXI010000286.1 GCA_903923345.1 uncultured Burkholderiales bacterium
ATCGGGGTGTCGAAAGCCCATCAGTGGGTGGAACCAGCCGTGCTGGACCAGGCCCTTCGCGACGACCTGGACGACAAAGCGGCCCGCGCAACCGCGGTGCTGGATCCGTTGAAGCTCGAACTGGTGAATCTGCCAGCCGATTCGCAAGAACCCTGCACCGCGCCGATCCATCCGCACCATCCCGAACGCGGATTGCGTCAATTTGCGCTGACCCGCGAGCTGTGGATCGAGCGCGATGACTTTTCGATCAGTCCGCCCAAAGGCTTTTTCAGACTGTCACCCGGCAGCCGGGTTCGACTGCGATATGGCGTCGTCATCGAATGCACCGGACACGAAACCGATGCGCAGGGCCAGGTGACGCGAGTGCTGGCGACCGTCTTGCCCGACTCCAAGTCCGGCACGCCCGGCGCTGATCAGTACAAGGTCAAGGGCAACATCCACTGGGTGTCGGCCACACAGGGCATCGAGGCGGAAGTCAGAATGTACGACCGCCTGTTCACCGACCCGAACCCGGATTCTGGCGGAAAGAACTATCTGGACAGCTTGAATCCCAGCTCCAAACGCGTCCTGAAGGCTTTTGTCGAGCCCTCGCTCGGGCAGGCTCAGGCCGAAGACCGCTTTCAATTTGAACGCCACGGATATTTCGTGGCCGACCGAACCGACCATCGCCCCGATCGTCCGGTGTTCAATCTAGCGGTCACCCTGAAGGACTCCCGGGGAGGCAATACCAAAGGGTGATCGAGCTCGCCGGGCAGCGCGTCAGTACCAGCCTACCCCGCCAGCGCCTCATCCGAAACAAAGGGATTGCCTTCCCGCTCCTCACCGAAGGTCGACATCGGCCCGTGACCCGGCACGAAGGACACATCATTGCCCATCGGCCAAAGCCGGGTGACGATGGAGTCGAGCAGCTGCTGATGATTGCCACGCGGAAAATCCGTGCGGCCAATTGACCCCTGGAAGAGCACATCGCCGACGATCGCCAGGCGGCTTTCGGGGTGAAAGAACACCACATGGCCCGGCGTGTGGCCCGGGCAGTGCGCCACCTGCAGCTCGACATTGCCGAAGTGAACGGTATCGCCCTGCTGCAGCCAGCGGTCCGACTTGAACGCCTCCAGCTCACCAAAGCCATAGCGTGCGCCTTGCGCCGGCAACTGGTCGATCCAGAAGGTGTCGTCGATGTGCGGGCCTTCGATCGTCACGCCGTGACGCCGCGCGAAGGCTGCAGCCTGACCGCAGTGGTCAATGTGCCCGTGGGTGAGCAGCACCTTCTCAAGCGTCGCGCCGCTCGCAGCCAGGGCTTCATCAATGCGATCCAGATCGCCACCCGGGTCGATGGCCACCGCCTTGCCCGAGGTTTCGTCGATCAGGATCGAGCAATTCTGCTGAAAGGGTGTGACTGGAACGATCATCAGTTTCATGCTGTTTCCTCAGCGGGCGGCAGCCGGGCGCTGCCCCCAGGCATGCGCCATCAGCGCCTGCAGCGGCACGATCCTGAGTGCGGATTCATGCGTCGCCTCCAGAACAACCGGCGGCGCCACCCCCGCCTCGAAGGCCTCGTACCAGCGCGCCGCACACACGCACCAGCGATCTCCGGCCTTCAGACCCTTGAATCGATATTCGGGACGCGGCGTGCTGAGGTCGTTGCCCTGCATCCGGCTGAAGGTGAGGAATGCGTCGGTCACCCGGGCGCAGACGGTGTGGCTGCCCAGGTCCTGCGGCCCGGAATGGCAGCAGCCATCCCGAAAAAAACCGGTCAGCGGATCGAACGAGCAGGCGAGCAACGGGCCGCCCAGGACATTCAGGCTGCCGGGGCGTATAGATTCATCCGACATCGACAGGCTCCTTGAAGTGGGTTCAGCCGGAGCGATCGATGATCTGGTCGAGCACGCGGCGCGACGAATCCTCGATGCGAAGTCGCACCGGCAGCATCTCGAAATCGTACCCCAACCATAGATCGATCCCGGGATCCCGGCTACCCACCGGGGCCGGACGGCGCAAATGCAGCGCCCGCAGCGGCCCATCGGGCAGGGTCAGTACCTCCTCGCCGATCACCGCAAAGCGCTCGATCTGGAAGCCTCGGCTGCCGGCCACGGGCAACTCGACGCTTTCGCCGGCAGCAAACAGCGTCGGATCGGCCCGGGCCATCAGGCCCAGTTGATAGAACACACTGAGCCGATCCTGAAGGCCATCGGGCACCGCCACCGCCGCCTGATCGGCAGGCGTGAGCGTGCGGGCGTCGGGATCGAAGGCGGTCGCGCGCCGGGAAACTCGACCGCGCGTCTCTATATAAGACAGCGGCTGCAAACCATGCGGGCCGATCCGCCCCAGGCTGGTCTGGCTCACCGCCCCGGAATACACCAGTGCAATCAGCCCCTCGGCCTGGGCTTCGGTTCGGATCAGATAGCGGTCGGCCTCGACTTCCACTCGATACGCCAGGCGGGCAACCGACTGCCCTCCTTCGAAATCACCATAAAAGACTCTGAATCGTCGCTCATACGATCCCGACACCGGGGGCACGACGAGCCGGGGCACGACCGCAGCCTCGATCGGGGCCTGCGCCGCGGCCATGGTCTCCTGAGGCTGAACAATCGGCACGGGCTGCGCCGACGCAACCGGATCCGCCACGGGGGCGCCCACTGGCTCGCTGCTTGTATCAGTGATGCCCGCAACCGGGGGGCCCGGACTGGGCGCGGTCTGAGTGATCAGCGGCGACTCGGTGGGACGTGCTGCAAGCGACTCGGACGGTTTGGCCGGCCGTCGAACAGTCACCGCGGGTGCCCGAGGCTTGCTCGAAGCGATGAGCTTGCCAGGCGGCTCGGATGCCGGCTCGACCGTCGGACTCGGAGGCAGGAGCAACACCTCGACTGGCCGCTGCGCACTCGCAGCCCCGCCTGTGCCCAGGTTCATCCGAGCCATGGCCAGGATCGCCAGGACATGCAGCAGCACCGCCAGGCCTGCGGCCAGCAGCACAAAGCGAACCGGATGCGAGCGGGTCATGGCTGATCCTAACCCAGTCGCCACCGCTCACCCGCCCCGAAAGTGTTGGTCAGCTTTACACCTGCTCTCACACCTCAAGCATGCGAAGTGTGCGATTTCATACCAAACAGTGACTTAGCGCACGCACTCAACACTGGCTCGCTATTTGCTTCAACAGTACCGTCATGAAATGCTCAATCGAGCGCCTCGGCGCCTGGCTCCCTGTCCCTGTGATTGCCCTTGACCGATTGCCGGGTCGGCTGATCGGGCTGAGCATGGGCATGTTCGTGCTGATTCGCAGCGACTTCGCGGCAGACCGTCCGACCGTCGTTCATGAGCTCGAGCATTGCCGGCAGTTCTGGCGTGGTGGCTTGGTCCTGCACATGGCGCGCTATTACCTGAGCAGGCGGTACCGCCTGCGCGCTGAAGTCGAGGCGTTCCGGGCCGAACTGGCCGCTTGCTCGCCTGCAAGCCGACAAGGACGGCTGGAGGAGTCAGCACGGGTGCTGGCCGCCTGTTATGAAATCGGCCTGGATGAAGCAGCCTGCCGTCGCATGCTCAGTGGCGATCTGCCCGCAACAGGGCATGCCATATCAGCCGAATTGCCGGCTCACAGCGAGCCGCTCGCCTCGCAAGCCACCTCGCCGGTCGCTGCCCGCGCAGCCGATATTTCGACGGACTGAACCGCCATGCTTCGATGCGCCGTCAGCGCAAGAGCATTGGCTTGTTCGGCAATTCGTTGACGTTCGGGCGCGATTCATCCAGCGGAAATGCCACCGCCAGGGCATCGTTGATCAGCGCGATCGCTTCCAGAACGCCTTGAACCGGCCGCTTGGCTGAACAGCCTTCGGTGATGTACCGGCAGGCGTGCTCCCAGATCTGCTCATCGACCCGCTCATCAGCCCCTCGATCGGCGATGATCTCCACCGCATGATCGGCCCACAGCAGGTAGATCAGCACCCCGTTGTTGTCTTCGGTGTCCCAGATCCGGAAGTGGGAAAACACATCGAGCGCCCGGCCTCGCGCCAACTCGCCATTCCACAACTCCAGGCTGCCGAGCGACGACTCCACCGCGAAGCGGATCTCAGCGCGATGCCTTTGCTCGCCATCGGCAATCGCCTGCTCGATGGCCATGAAATCGGCCTTCGAGAACGCGTCCCGCACATGCATCGGACCCATCCACATGTGATAAGCCCAACGGAACAGGCCATAGAGCTGATTCATGACTGTGCCGTCCGTGCAATGCAAAGGCCTGAGGGATCACCAGTCACCTGAAGCCCCTCCCCCGCCGAATCCACCACCAAAACCGCCTCCGAATCCACCACCGCCACCGAATCCACCGCCACCGCCAAAGCCGCCGGGGATGATGATCGGGCCCTGACCGTAAGTGCGCGGGCCGACCGGTCGCAGGCGTCCACCGCCGCCACCGCCGGGCCCACCGCCGCCGCCGCCGCCGCCACCGCCGAAGGCCAGGATCAGCGCACCCACGCCCAGTCCGACCGCAGCACCCAGCGGGGTCGAGGCCAGCGCTGCGGTGGCCGCCATGCCGGCACCGCCGCCGCCCAGGGTCGCCCCGATGAAGCGCCCGAAGATCCGCGAAACGAATAAGCCGATGAAAAACGCGAAAATGATCAGCGGTAAGACGCTGCCTTCAACCTCGATGGCCGTGTCACTGCCCGGTTGCCAGGGCGGTGGCAGGTCTTCGCCGGCGATCCGCTTGGATACGTCGCCCACAGCCGCCTGCAGTCCACCAGCGACTATCACGAGCTGGTCTTTGACGGCCGTTCCTCCGGCATCGCCGGTGCTCTCCGCACCCTGAAGGAGCGTTTCCAAGGCCGCGCACTGGCCGGCGTGTTCCTGCTCACGGACGGCAATGCCACGGACATCAAGAATTCGCTGCCCGACCTCACTGGCGTGCCGCCCGTCTATCCCGTCGTGATCGGCAAGCCCGATGCGATCAAGGACATCTCCGTCCAGCAGGTCTCGGTCACCCAGACCGCGTTCGAGGATGCCCCCGTCACGATCCAGGCCGACGTGAACGCCCCTGGCTACGGTGGTCAGAAAGTCACCGTCAAGCTGAACGACCGTACGGGGAAGACCCTGCAGGAACAGACCTCGAGCGCCC
>CAIXXI010000287.1 GCA_903923345.1 uncultured Burkholderiales bacterium
AGCAGCCTCATCTCGTAGCCGAAGGCGTTCAGGCTTTGAGTGGCATTGGCGGTCAGCAGATCGGTTGCGTCGATCACGACCGTGCCATTGGTTTGGGCATAAGCCGCCGACGTGAATGCGAGTGCACAGGCGGTTGCGATCGCACTGAGTTTGAGCTTGGGCACAGGGTTTGCGACGGATTGAGCCGCGGCGGGTGTGTTCGACAAGCGCTTGCTATGAGTGATTTTCATGATGGTTTCCTGGCGAGATCAGTTTGGATTCGGAAGAAAATGTGTATGGGTCGTGCTGTGCTTCAGAGGGGGGCTACGGTTCGGGCTGGTCATGTCATCTCGTGACCTCGAGCGTGGCGATGCGCTGGTATCCGGGGGACTGGCGGGTGATTGCCGGATCGGTCGGTGACACGATCCACACCGGAGAGACCCGACGTCCCTCGATGCCCCGCACGGACAGTGCGTCGGTGACCGCCTTGACCCGCCGTTCAGCCAGTTCGCGACGCTGGGGCGGCGGCCAGTTTTCGGTTTCCCGAACGATCAGGTGAACCAGGGCGGTCCCGCCTTGCATGGCATCCGATGCGAGCTTGTCGATCACGCCTTGTGCCGCGCCGGAAATCGCCGTGCTGCTGACTTCAAACTGAATCTGAAGGGTGTCGCCAGCAGGCGGTGCCGAGGCGTTTTGAGGGCCAGCGGATCCGCCCACAGCCGGGCCAACTGCTTGTCCAGTGGGGGCTGCCTGCGGGCGACCAGGCTGCGCGGCTTCCTCGGTACGGGCGGGCAGCGGCACGAGGCGCGGCGCAATGACGTTTGCATCGGAGCGCGCAGCAGCGTCGGTTGCCAGCTTGATGCAGGGCGTCGGGTCCAGCTGGTTGATCGCGCCGACCAGTTCGAGCACGGCGTGTTCGATGGTCGTTCGAACGCCAAACTGCAAGGGCTCCTGGCTCTTGTCGCCGACGTTGAAATTCAGGAGCTGCGAGCCGAAGAACCGGTAGACGTTGGCGCCGACCTCGATCCCGATGATCTGTTTTTGCAGGCTTGAGGTTCGAATCACCTGCAAGGAACTGGTGTCGACGATGCGCAGGTCGACACCCACGTTCATCGTGAATTTGCGGGCTTTGAAGCCGACACCCGAGACATCGAGTTCGGTGCCGCCGGATGAAATGTTGTAGTTCGCTTCGGTGATGCCACCGACGATGTAGTACTGCGAGCGCATGATCGACCCGCCGAAATAGGGCACCCACGGAACCGGCGGTTTGCCCTGCTCAACGATGTGCCTGCGGCCATCGCCGAGTTGGCGTCGGTCGGCATAGGCCAGTTCGAGTTCGGCGATTCGCGTGTCGAAGCGCTCGTGCAGTGTGATCGTCGTGCCCAGCTTGCCGAGGGCGGAATAGACCATCTGGGCGCCGCCCTGGGTGATGGCATTGCCTTCGAGCTGGCTGTATTTCCCGGTGTAGTCCTTGACGTCGCCGACCGACACCGCAAGGGTCGGCATCCGGTGTTGCTGGATGCTTCGGGCCAGGCAGCTCAGGCCGTGTTCGGTCGGTGTGTGGTTCTGTCGAACCGGCGGACCGACGACCACGGCGTCCTCGCCAGGGACTTGCTGACGGCCCACCGCAGCGCAACCCGACAGCACGATCAGGGTCAGGGCTGCGGCGCTCAGCCGCACGGTGACAGGGGAGTGGAATCGCATTGGCCGATTACCCTCAGACGCCTGAACAGGCATTGCTGCCGGTCACGCTGGCGGCGAGGTTGCCGGTGTTGCGCTGCTGGGAATTCAGGGCCTGGTCAGTGCGTCCGCTGCCCACGCTCGAGGTGCCGCCACTGACCACAGTTCTGGAGCCGGTCACGCCGGCACTGAGTGAGCCGGCATTGCTTTGCGAATTGCTCAGGCTGCCCGCGGGCACCAGGTCGGACGCACTGGTCATGACCGGATTGCCGAACCCTGACGGAGAAAAACCGTTGCTTGCGCTGTTGGCGAGCGTGCTGGAACTGGTGCTGCCGGAGGCGGTGAGGGTGGGGGAGGAGGTGCTTGCAGTGGTTGAATTCGTTCCCGAATTGCCGGCAGACGAGGCGGTGAGCGAGCAGTTGTACTGCCGCTGGATGTTGCTGATGTTGGTGGTGTTGTAGACCGGCTTGACGGCATCGTAGTAGCCGCTGCGCTTGCGCTCGACGGTCTCAAGCGCGGTGTTGCGGATCGACTTGTCCGAGCTGGACGTGAAGTCCCATGAGCTGTTCTGGCCGATTCCGTTTGCAAGGGCTGGGAAACAGACGGTCGCCAGCGCAGCCAGAAGGAGCGCTTTTCCGAGCGGCGTTCTGGCGCTGCCGGTCGATTGAGAGATGCTGCGGCGACGCTGTAAATGAAGCATTGTTTTCACCCATTCAGTTGCGGTTTCGAGGCTCGGTCGCAACCGAATCAGAGAGATCGATTGCGTGAACGCATCCTATGGAGTGAGCGCAGAGCGATCTGAGACGGATTCCACACATCGCTGTGTGCAGAGCAGCCTGGAAGGGGCGAATTGCGGGGATTCGTGAGGAATTGCTCGGTTGAGACGGACGAATGGCGTCTGCAGGCGAGTCAGCGGGGCGCTGATACAACAGGGGTGTTTTGCGGGGGATGGGCTGGGGATGCGCGAGGGCTGGGCTTTTATGGAGCTGGGTCAGCTGGTGATGAGCTGCCAAGACACCTTGTTATAATTTTACATAATATACATTATGCGAAATAAATGCTCAGCGCATAGCCTGCGGTCTGCCTCTGCTAGCCTAGACTTGAACTCGTTTTGGTTGGGGAACGCCGATGGAGACGGTGAACATTCAGGACGCCAAGACGCGTCTGTCCCAGTTGGTCGATCGGGCCGCATCTGGAGAAGATGTCGTCATCAGCCGAAACGGCAAACCGATCGTACGAATCACCCGCTTGGAGGCGTCGAAGCGCCAAGTCAAGTTTGGCGTGTTCAAGGGCAAACTGACGATTCCGGAAGACTTTGATGCGCCTTTGCCCGATGAGGTTCTGGCGCCGCGGGTCTGACCCTCTTCGTCGTGACGCGGGGCGTTTTGATCAGCCTCGACGTCGACCGGAATCGATGACCTGCTCGCCGTCTTCTTTGGTGAACACAGGCAGCTGCGCCACCGGCAGCAATTCAAGGACTGCTTCGGATGGCCGGCACAACGCCGTGCCCAGTGGGGTTTCAACGATCGGGCGGTTGATCAGGATCGGATGGGCGAGCATGAAATCAATCAGTTGCTCATCGGTCCAGTGCGAGTCGCCCAAGCGCAAGTCGGCATAGGGCGTCCCCTTTTCCCGCAGGATCGCCCTGGGCGGCAGCCCGATCGCGGCGATCAGTCCTTTGAGGCGCTCGCGCGATGGCGGCGTCTTCAGGTATTCGACGATGGTCGGCTCGATGCCTGCATGGCGGACCAGCGCCAGGGTGTTGCGCGATGTCCCGCAAGCAGGGTTATGAAAAATCGTGATGGAGGGCATCGTGAGCTCGCTTTCAGGCGTCGATCCGGAAACACCGGAAGAAATTAGCGGTCGTGGCGTCGGCCAGGGATTCTGCATCCAGTCCGCGCAATTGCGCGATGAACTCACCCACATGCCTCACCAGACCCGGTTCATTGGTCTTTCCCCGATGCGGCACCGGTGCCAGGTAGGGTGAGTCGGTTTCGATCAGCAGCCGGTCCAGGGGCACGGCCGCAGCCACCTCACGCAAGGACTGAGCACTCCTGAAGGTCACGATGCCTGACATCGAGATATAAAAACCGAGATCCAGCGCGGCCCGGGCGACCTCCCAGGTTTCGGTAAAGCAGTGCATCACACCGCCGATCGCATCGGCACCCTCTTCTTTCAGGATGGCGAGCGTGTCTGCCGAGGCCGAACGGGTGTGAACGATCAGGGGTTTGCCACTTTGCCGGGCCGCCCGGATATGCACCCTGAAGCGCTCGCGCTGCCATTCATGGGTCTGGGCCGGGTCGCCCTCCGCTCGAAAGTAATCCAGACCGGTTTCGCCGGTTGCAATAATTCGAGGATGAGCCGCCAGCCGCACCAGGGTGGGCACATCCGGCTCCAGGCAGTCAGGGTAATCGGGATGAACGCCCACCGATGCGTACAGGTTTTCATGGGCCTGCGCGAGGGCAAGCACCCTGGGAAAGTCTTCCAGGGTCACACTGACGCACAGGGCGCGGTCGACGCGGTTTTCCCGCATACGCGCCAGGATTGCGTCGAGATCTTGAGCGAGTTCCGGGAAGTCGAGGTGGCAGTGGGAGTCGATATACATCGCTCGACACTACCTCAGAACGTGTGAGTGGGTCCTGCTTGCGGTCCGCTGGCGCCGATCAGGTCTTCGATTCGCGCCTTGATCTGTTCGCCGACATCGGAGCGGGCGAACTGGATGCCCAGGCCCTGTTGACGGCCGGTGCTGCCTGCCGGGGTGAGCCAGACCACCTTGCCTTGCACGGTGTACCGGGTCGGGTCGTCGGGCAGGGTCATGATCAGATACAGATCATCGCCCAGAGAGGCTTGTCGAGTGGTCGGCACAAAAAGCGCCCCGCCCTGCACCATCGGCATGTAGGCAGCCCTCAGCACGGCCCGGTCACGAATGGTCAGCGAAATCAGGCTTGAGCGCCCACTTGCTGCATTCGAGGTGGGCGGCCCGGCAGCCAGGGTGCCGGTTTGCAGCTCAGGGATCATCGTGACTTTCCTGCAGCGACAGGCGACACGGCGGCTGCCACGCATTCCAGGGATGCTTCGCACACCATCCTGGGATTCAGCGGATGACCGACATGGCGATACTGTGCAGCGAGCGCTCTGCTGGCTTCGTCGAGCCTGGACGGGTTGCTGCGGGCGGCGAGTTCGGACAAGCGCCCAGCCAGTTGCGGAAAATACCGGGGCTCAGCACCCTGCCCGCTTCGGGCAATGTCGATCACCCAGCGCTGCAGCAGCGGCAGCCATTGACGGGGCTCGTAGGATTGAAGGGCATCGGCTAATTCCACCGGAGCAGTGTCGGGTAGCCGGGCGATCGCCTCCAGCATCGACCGATGGGCGGCAGCACGCGCAGGCTCGGCGAATTGCGCCGCCTGCAGGATCGAGCCTCCCGCCATGGCCAGCCAGCCGCGCGCCTGATCAGCCGGGCAGCCGGTGGTGCTGACCAGCCAGTCCACTGCGATGAGTGGATCGGGCGTGGGCAGCGGCCACCGCTGACAGCGCGACCTGATCGTTGCTGCGATCGCATCGGGACGGGCGCTGACCAGCAGAAATATCAGGCCCTCGCTCGGCTCCTCCAGCGTTTTGAGCAAGGCATTGGCCACCACCGTGTTCATCGCATCGGCCGGATCGATGACCACAACCCGCCGCCCACCGCGATGGGCGCCGACCACCAGAAACTCGGACAGGGCTCGGATCTGATCGACCTTGATCTCGCCGGCCTGCTTGCCGTCATCGTCGATGATTCGGTTCAAGGCGCGGAAATCAGGATGGTTGCCGGCGGCGAACCAGCCGCATGCCGGGCACCGCCCACAGGCTGGGCCGCGCTCGGGACGGGCTTCACACAGCAACAGCGCGGCAAAGGCCTGGGCATAGTGCGATTTACCGATTCCGGGTGCGCCCTGAATCAGTACGGCGTGAGGCAGTCGATTGATCGATGCGCTCTGCTCGATG
>CAIXXI010000288.1 GCA_903923345.1 uncultured Burkholderiales bacterium
CAGCTCGGCGACTTCCTGCGCCGTGTGCTCGATGCCAGCGCGCTCCAGGGTGTAGGCCACCGCGCGCTGCCCGATCTCGCGATACGACGTGTGCGTGCTATGGAGCAACGCATCAATCATTGAATTTTCGAAGTGGGTACGCCGCCACCAAGTGACAAAGGCGTCAGGCCTGCCCGTCCAGCCCTTGCCCTTGAGAAACGGCGTGGCCACCTCCACCAATCCGGACTGCATGTCGACCACGGTGCCGTACTGATCGAACATGCAGACCTTGATCTGCTGGCGCAAGCTCTCGATTGGAATCATGGACGCTTCCTCAACAGATACCGCTGCATGCCGTCCATGACGAGCTCGCGGCGTTGATTGTGGACCGTCGATTTCATCGTCAGCACACCGGTTGTTCGCCCAGGCTCCAGCGCTGAGACTTCCAGTGCCGAGTACAGGGTGTCGCCGGCGTAGACGGGTGCAAGAAATCGGCTGCTTTGATCCAGAAAGGCTTTCAGTGAATCGCTCACCACATGCGGGAACTGTCCAGCGCCCGCTGCGGTCTGGATAGCCACCTGAAAGCCATGAGCCAGCAGATGCGGCATGCCTCGAGCGCGGCAGAACTCGACGTCATAGTGAATCGGGTGGTTATCGCCACTGGCCAATGCAAAGGCGGCAAACAGGGCTTCCGTCATGGTGCGCGAGGGCAGCACGAAGCGCTCGCCCAGTGCGAAATCCTCAAACCAGCGCTGTGGGCACATTTGATGGTTAGCCGGGTCAAACGAGGACGCGGCTGATTCAGCTTGATTCATGTTGATCCAAGGCAAGCAGGAGGGGCCGAGTATGCGCAGGCAATTCGGCGGCGGCAAACCGGTCATTCCATGGATCGCAAGACAGGCGTCACGGCTGGAGCACACCTGATTCGCAGTGCTATTCTCGACGATCGCTTTGAAATGAGAGGTCGCCCGCGATGACATCAGAGCAGAGCCTGCGCGATGAGCGCGACGTCAGCGCCTACAACGAGGCGTCTGCCTGGCGAGCGGCAGCCGACTGGCATCGCGCCTTCTTCACCGGCATCATCCTGAGCACGGTCACCCGGCGAAGTGCAACACGAGCAGCCGAGCTGGTCGAAGCGATTTTCTCAAGCCAGCGATCCGAGCGTTTTCTGCCTGGCCTCAAGAAGCTGGGCATTGATCACCTGCCAGCCGCGGTGGCTGCCGCGCAGTATCACTACCTGTCCAATGACATCGGTGGGGTGCCTGTCGAGTACATGTACGAATCCGATCGCAAGGCATGGATTCGATACCCGGTGCCGCGCTGGGCCTGGACCGGCACCGCGCTGTGCGCAATCCCCACCGAAGTGTCGCGTGCCATGCTGGCAGGCTGGCATGCGCAAAATGGGGTTTCTTTGGGTAACCCGAGGCTTGGCTTTGTCTGCACCAAGCAAGCGGTGGACGGCGATTCAGGGCTGGAGGGTTATTACTTTGAGTATGACCACGACCTCGCCCCGACTCAGCGCTTGCGATTTGCTCGCCATGAGGACGCACCCGATTTTGATCCGACAAAAGCCCCCATCCTGCCCACCACGACATGGCCGGCTCAACGGTTGGCGAAGGCCCATCGCAACTACGCCATGCAGTACATCCGGACTGCCTTGCCGGTTGCTGTGAACCTCTGGGGTGAGCATGAAGCCGGTGCCCTGCTGGGGCTGGCGGCCCGGCTGATTGGCATGCAGTTTCACCGCGAGACTGAAGCACGCCTGGGCTTTGGCACCGATCCGTCTGCAGCTGGGTTCGCGGCTTTCGCAGCGCGCCTCATCCAGGCACAAGGCGACCACTGCGAGGTTCATGTCGCAAGGGACCATGTCCAGATGCACCAAGCAGGATGGAATCTGATGGACGACCTCGAATCGCCCCATCCCATCGTGGCCAAAGCATTCAATGGTTTGCTTGAAGGTGCTCTGAGCTCGCACAATCATCGGCTTGCACTCGACACCGCCATCCATCGCCGTAACGGCCGATTCGAGTTTGACTGGACGATCCGCACGCAATCGCGCTGACGGAACACCACGCCCACTGAGGAGTCTGAAATGCCCCCTGCCCCGCACACCGACCGCGGCGTGATGCTGATCACCGGCGCAAGCCGCGGGATCGGCGCAGCCACGGCCCGACTGGCCGCACAACGCGGATGGTCGATTGCGCTCGTTTTCCGGGATCGTGATGTCGATGCGGCAAAGGTCGTTGCCGAGATTGAAGCGATGGGCGCACGCGCTTTGGCCATCCAGGCTGACATCGCGGTTGAGGCGCAGATCATCCGGGCCTTCGAACAGGCAGACCAACTCGGCCCACTCACCGCTCTGGTGAACAATGCCGGCATCACCGGTGGTGTTGCGCGCGTGGCCGAAATTCAATCCGGACAGCTTGAGGAGACGCTTCGAGTCAATGTCTGGGCGCCCTTCATCTGCGCGCGTGAAGCGATTCGGCGCATGTCGCGCAAGCACGGCGGGTCGGGCGGAGCCATTGTGAATGTCGGATCGGGCGCCTCGCAACTCGGAGGACCCAACGTCTGGGTGCACTATGCCGCCTCCAAGGGCGCGCTTGACACCTTCACTGTCGGCTTGTCAAAAGAAGTTGCCGCCGAAGGCATCCGCGTGAATGCCGTGCGCCCCGGTGTGGTCGACACCGAAATTCATGCCGCACGCCCACCGGGTCAACTCGATGAAATCGCGCGCAGCGTGCCCATGGGTCGAATTGGAACGCCTGATGACATCGCGCACACCATCGTCTGGCTGGCCAGCGATGAGGAATCGCCTTATGTCACCGGCGCGCTGATCGATGCACGCGGCGGTCGCTGAGCCCGGAGCCGATCCAATCCAGACGCCCCACTCTCGCCGGCTCAGCCGGCTTCAAAGCACTGATCAATGACTCCAGCCACATCAGACCCCTACGACATTCTGGGCGTGCCCTCCTCGGCAAGCCCAGAAGACATTCGACGCGCCTTTCGGCGCAAGGCCTCTTTCTATCACCCTGACCGTAACCCCGACCCGGACGCAGCCCGCCATTTTCGAGATGCTCAACAAGCGCATGATCTGCTGATGAACGCCGACACACGCCGTGCCCATGACGAGAAGCGCCAGAAGCATCTGCTGGACAATCCTGTCGATGCGGCCCGCAACCTCTTTGCACGCTATCTGGAGGACATCGAATGAAGCTGTCACGGTACTTCGCCGAGTTGCTCGAGAACTACCATGCCGAAATCGAGGACCTTCGGCACGATTCCGAAGGGCGCGACGTCCTGCAGTCACGTCTCAAGGACAAGCGACGCGCCTTCAAGGACCTGCTGCCGATGATCGATGTGGCACCCGAGATGGTTGCTCCGGCGTTTCATCGCGCCTTTGAGTTTCCGGCCGGTCGCCTCGACACCATTCGTGAGCTGCTCTCTCGTGAGCCCGGTGAATTTCTGCCCTGGGGGGAACTGGCGCAGGACATCACCGTTGCGGCATGGGCGCAGCCTCTGGTTCAGGCGGTCCTGGGAGAGCCCTCAGGCGAAGACTTCATGTCCATGGCGGTCGGCCTTGAATATGCGCTCGCCCATGCTGCGAATCGTGCGGCACCTGATTCCGCCGATCATCGGTTCGATGAGGATGAGGGCGAAGGCGAGGATGCGGATTCAGACAGCGAATCGTTAGGCGAAGATTTCCTCGAGCAGCAGGGCTTCGATCGTCGGAGCCCGAAATGACCCATCCGCTGGTGACCACCGTCTCAAATCTGGTCTATGAAGGGGACATCTCCAGCGCCGAACGTGCACTCGCCACCCTCGCTGACCAGGAAGGCGACTTTGCTCTTGCGCGGATCATCGAAGAGATGCCTCCCAAGGATGTCGTGGCCATCCTGCGCGAGCACGACAGCTCCAAATCCTCGATCGTCGGCGAACTGATTTCTCCGCAGCAGTTTCTGGCCGCCATCAGCCTTGAGAGTGCCTATCGGGAGCGCAATCATGATTCCCTCAAGGGCATGATCAATGCCGTCATCTTCAACGACGACAGCCGGACCGATGAATTCATCGAGACGCTGGGCAGCTCCGAGGCGGGCGTCTCGGCGCTCGCCGACTATTTCTCCGATCGCCATGAAGAAATCGAGCACTTTTTTCGCAATGGCACCTACTCGGAATTTGATGCTGACGACTTCAGCGGAATTCCGACCGGCAATGGCGATCTCGATTTTGGCGAACCTGATGAATCAACGCTGGCCGAGATGGTCCGTCTGCGTGAGGTTCAGGACAATGACTGGCGCGAACTCGGCTGGCGGCTTCGCTGCGAGCACTACGAGATTTTTCGTGAAGTGCTCGAAGTGCTCAGGCTGCGATACCGACAGGCACAGGCTGAGCTGCTTGCCGAGGCTGCAAAACCGTCCGATACGGCCTTGCCCGCCGAAGACGACGATGATGAGGATGATGTCCTGTGAGTGAACTCATTCGTCGCGATTCACGCACCCTGTTCGAGCAGGCCTGGGCCCACGGCGTGGGGTCAGGCATCATCAGCCCGGAGCAACGGGACAGCATCATCCAGGAAGGCACAAAAGCCATCCGCAAGATCGCCAGCATCCTGGGCTCGGAGAACCTGCGGGCAGACCTGGAACGCGCCATGCTCAGCATGCTGGGGCTGGTCAACCTGCACCTGCAGAAGGTCAGTCGCGGCGATGTGCGGGTCGCCTCGCGCATGCTCGCCGAGTACGGCCTGCTGCACCACACTCGGGGCGCATCACAATCGATCAAGCGCATCCTTGCACTGCGTGAAGGGTGTGATCCGCAACGGCTTGATACAGAGCAGAAGCGCCGGTTCGAAGAGGAAGTGGTGTCCTCCTGGGCACGTTACAGCTTCGATGAATTTCAGGCTCAGGAGGCTGAGGCCAATCAAGCGCATGCCCGGCGCACGGCGGCGGCGGCACTCTCGACTGCACTGGGTCCGGGTGGACCCGACGACTACCATGAGCCCGAGCAGGTGATCATGACGGCGCTGCTGATCATCGGCTATCACCGCAAGAAGGCTTGGCTTCGATCGCAACAGGAATTCGAGAAACTGCTCGAAGCCATCCGCAAATCACCGGCTCGACTGTCCCGGCTGCCAAAGGACTTGCCAGCAGGCCATGAAGAGGTGATTACCAGCGTGTGGTCCGAGCATGCCGAGCAACTGGCCGCACTCATCCTCGATGAGGGCACGCCCTTGCATGTGTTGGCCGCGGGCGATCCCAGCATCAACCGCCTGCACGACCTGCTGGTTCTGCCCGAGGACGCTCTCGGTGAAGTCGATGATCACGAGTCGCAGACCACCGCGCATTGGAAAAAGCTCACACGTGGCACGAGCGATGAGGCAAAGCTGCTGACTATCATGTTGCAAGGTGTCCTCGGTCTGACTGAAAAAACACCCTGGAGCCTCAAGACGGCCATCCGTCTGCTAGAAACCGATCTGCTCACACGCCCTCCATCGCATCTCATCCGCAACTGGCTGCACGCCAACGCACCGCACCAGAATCAGTCCGATCTGCATGAATTGTGGAACGACTTCTGGGACGAACGCGAAGACGGGCTGCATGACGACACCAGTGCCGACGACTATCGAAGCTTCTGCACGAACTGGTTTCCGATGCGTGCCCCCCGATCCAGCTGAAGCGAAGGACATCTCATGCAAGCACCCAATGATCCAAGGCCAGGCCGACTGCACGAGACAGTCGCCCTGATCACCGGCGCAAGCCGTGGCATCGGCGAAGCGATCGCACACGCGTATGCCCGCGAAGGAGCCACCGTCTGCCTGGCTGCGACCAATCGATCGAAGCTCGATGCCGTTCAGGCTTCGCTCGGCTTGGCAGCCGATAAAACCATGGTGATCGAACTGGACGTCACTGATCGAACAGCCTGCTTTGCCGCGATCGATGCGGTACAGACCCGGTTCGGTCGACTCGACACGCTGGTCAACAACGCCGGCGTCTATCAGTCAAAGACCTTCATCGAGTATGAACCGCAGGATTTTCAGCGGCTGCTTGATGTGAATCTGTTTGGCGTCATTCACCTGACTCAAGCGGCTCTGCCAGGCATGCAGACGCGTGGTCGTGGCCGCATCGTCAACATCGCCTCGACCGCTGGGAAATGGGGCTCTCGCAACCAGAGTGCCTACAACGTCAGCAAACATGCCGTGGTTGGCCTGACACGGTGCGTGGCCATGGAAACCGCCGCATCCGGCGTCACCGTGAATGCCATCTGTCCCGGCTTCATACAGACCGACATGGTCGAAACCCTGAAGGCCGGGTACGCGGCAATCGGCGGTCCGGAGCATGGCGAAGCGGTGGTCAAGGCCGCTCTGGCGCGGGTCCCGATGGGTCGGGTGCTCGCCCCTTCCGAAGTCGCCGAACTCGCGGTGTATCTCGGCTCGAAGGAGTCGGCCGGCATGACCGGTCAATCGCTGCTGCTCGATGGCGGCATGCTGATGTGCTGATTCTCGCGCTTCCATGACATCGGTCTGCGTTGAGCCGTGCGGCGATGCCTGGGTGATGGTCGATTGGCAGGACCATCCGAATGCCAACAGTGCCGCTCGGGCATTGGGTGCCCGCCTGCGAGACAAGCGCCCGGATTTTTGCGCTGAGGTGGTCGCCGGCGTGCGCACGCTCGCGGTCCGTCTCGCGAGCGATGACTCGATGCATTCGCGGTCGAAGCATCGCGAAGCGGCTCTCGAGTCTTTGCGCGATATCGCGCCCCAAGCCCTCCAGTGGAAGGCTCCTGCGGGCAAGAAACTGGTTCTGCCGGCCTGCTACGACACGTCCGTAGCGCGTGATCTGGACGACGTGGCGCGCGCCACCGGCCTGAGCACACAGGAGGTGATCGCCCTGCATAGCGGCAGCAGCTTTTATGCAGAGGTGATCGGTTTCATGCCGGGATTCGCCTATCTCGGCGGGCTCGACGCCCGACTGAAGCTGCCCCGAAGGGCAGCACCTCGCCCTAAGGTACCGCAGGGCAGCGTATCGATCGCAGGCCTGCAGACAGCGATCTATCCAAGCAGCACGCCCGGGGGATGGCATCTGATTGCACGCTGCCCGACGCTGCTGTTTGATCCGTCCAGATCCCCGCCAGCACTCATGGGTGAAGGCGACACGATCCGCTTCGAGCCGATCGGCAAAGCCATGTTCGACACACTCTGGGCGAAGCGATGACCACGCCTGTCGCCGCGTCAGCATTCGCCCCGCACAACGCGATCCTCGTGGTCAAGGCGGGCCTGCTCGATACCGTCCAGGATCAGGGCCGCCCCGGGCAGGCCCAGATCGCTTTGTCACGCGGCGGGGCAATGGACACCGAAGCGCTGGCACTGGCCAATGCCATGGTGGGCAACTCCGTGGACGCGGCCGGCCTGGAAATCACCGGGCCTGGCCCGACGCTTCATTTCCAATGCGATGCCTGGATTGCAAGTGTGGGTGCGCGCCACGGGCTGCAGCGGCGCGACAACCCGAACAGTCGCTCGGGTGAGGCCTTACCGACTCAGCGCCCCCTCTTCATTCGCGCCGGTAGCCTGCTGCGCTGGACGGCACCATCTCGCGGGCTGCGCAGTTGGCTGGCCGTTGCGGGCGGGATTGACGCGCCACCGATCCTGGCGAGTCGCAGTGCGCATCTGGCCGCCGGAATCGGCCCCACACGCCTGGTCGCAGGCAGTGTCCTGGCGCTTGACGCCCAGTGCGCCGAGCGCTCCCGGGCACGCGCATCTGCAGTACTCGGCACATCCGATCCTGATTCACTCAAGCCCTGGCCGAAATGGTTCATTGCAGACGATCTGCCCATCGAATGGCCGGTGATCGATCTGCCGGTATTGCCTGGGCGGCATTTCAATCAACTGTCTGAAGACGACCGAGCGTCCTTGCTGTCGCAAGACTGGACGGTGAGTTCACAAAGCAATCGACAGGGCCTGCGACTGCAGGGTCAGGCCCTTGATACAAGCGGTTTGCCGCAACTCGCCAGCGAACCGGTGAGTACTGGAACCGTTCAGTTGCCGCCGGCTGGCGAACCGGTGATCCTGTTGCCCGAGCATCAAACGACCGGGGGCTATCCGCGTGTGCTCGAAGTGGCCAGCGGTGCACACCGGCTGCTCGCACAGGCGGGCGCCTCCTGCCGAATCCGATTTCGCCTCACCAGCCTCGAGCAAGCCGACCCACTGGCGCAGACCACGGCACGCGAGTTCATGCAGCGGCTTTCGGGTCTTCGACAGATCTATGCACACTCCAACCTGTGAGCAGGACCCCAAGATGAACCCGCACTCAATCGATCTGAATGCCGACATGGGCGAAAGCTTCGGCGCCTGGCAGATGGGCGACGACGCAGCGCTCATGCCCTGGATCACATCCGCGAATGTCGCCTGCGGATTCCACGCTGGCGATTGGTCGACCATCGAAGCCACTGTCGGACTGGCTGTAAAGCATGGGGTTGCGATTGGCGCGCACCCGAGCTTGCCGGACCTTCAAGGCTTTGGACGTCGCTCGATGCAGGTGACCGAGGATGAGGTCTATCAGATGACCCTTTATCAGGCCGGTGCAGTACGGGCATTTGCCGAGGCAGCCTCCAGCCGTCTGCATCATGTGAAAGCGCATGGCGCGCTCTACAACATGGCGGTGAAGGATGCGGCGCTGTCACGGGGCCTTGTCAGGGCGGTCAAAGCGCTCGGCGATGGCGTGCAGATATACGTCCTCGCCGGTAGCCTGATGGAAACCATCGCACGCGATGCCGGTTTGATCACACGGTGCGAGGTGTTTGCCGATCGCCGGTACATGCCTGATGGCAGCCTCGCGCCACGTAACCGCCCGGACGCGCTGATCACAGACGAATCGCAGGCGGTCACGCAGGTCTTGCGCATGGTGCGCGAGGGTTCGCTGCTGGCAGTGGATGGTTCGGTTGTTCCGGTTCAGGCTGACACCGTGTGCATCCATGGCGATAAGCCAACTGCAGTTCCCTTTGTCCAAGCGCTTCGGAAAGCTTTGCAACAGGTTCAGGTACAGGTGGCGCCGGCCTGAACGTTCGGGCGCACCAGCACAGACAACCCCCCTTCAGGAAACAGACCATGCTGCCACTTGCCGGCTATGCCGATCGGCTGTCCGCACGCCCGGGCGAGACGCTTCACTTTCATGTGGCCAATGCCACGGGTGCGCCGGTTCAGGCACGCGTCGTCAGGGTTCACTGTGCCGACCCGAATCCCGCGATCGGCGGCGTGCGCACCGAGCCTGTGTCAGCTGATGTCGTCACCTTGATTGAACCCTGCGCCCAGCCAGTCCCGCTCGGCTCCTACGGCGTGATCGACACCCGATCTGTGCTGGACGGGCTGACCGACTGCACGGTTTCCATTCGCATTTACCCGACGCTGGCCCTTCCCCGGCGTCAGGTGATCCTGTCCTGCCGGGCCGATGCTGGCTCTGGCTTCGAGCTGGAGCTCACCGCCGCGGGGACACTGCTTGGCCGGGTGGCGAGCACTGCGGGCGACGCCGTGGTTCAGACCACCTCAGCGCTGGCCCTGAACACCTGGACCATCGTGCAGTTGGTCATCGACTCGAGCCATTCAACGCTCACCGTGTCGGCCATGCCGATGGCCAAAGGAGCGGCCACGCAGACCGCCACCGTGTCCTTGCCGGGCTCGGCGTTGCTTGGAAGCCCTGCTCGCCGAATCAGCCTGGCGAGCGCCAGCGACACCCATCCCATCGACACCTTCAACGGACGGCTCGAGGCGCCCGCCTTATATGCGCGCGCACTGACGCCTGCTGAATTGAGCCGGCCTGTTCTGGATTCGAGCCTTGATGGGTGTCTCGGTGCCTGGGATTTTGCGCAGGAAATGCAGACCCAGCGCCTAATCGATACCGGTCCTCATCAGCTGCATGGTGAGCTGATCAACACACCGACCCGCGCGGTGCGAGGCGCCCTCTGGACCGGGCAGGAGCATTGTTATCGTCATGCGCCCGAGCAATATGGCGCGATTCACTTCCACGACGATGATCTGGACGATTGCCGCTGGCCAGCCACCCATGCGTTGACGATTCCCGCCGGGTTTCGTTCAGATGCCTACGCGCTGATGCTCACAGCGGGCGATGCAGAAGAAAATATCCCGTTTTTTGTCGTGCCACCCAAGGGTCAGGCCAAGGCAAAGATCGCCGTGCTGGTCTCGACGTTCACTTACACGGTCTACGGCAACCACGCCCGCCCGGAATGGATGAGCGACCCGCGCTGGAAAGAGGCATACATCGCTCAGGCCCGAAGTTGGGGGGCGTATCCGCATAACCCGGGCGAACATCGCGACTACAGCCTCTCCACCTACAACTATCACAGCGATGGCTCAGGAATCGGTCTGATCAGCTGGCGACGCCCGATGCTCAATCTGCGAGTGGGCTACCTCACCTACCCCTACCCGGACATCCGCGCCTCGGGCCTGCGACACTATCCCGCGGACAGCCATCTGCTGATGTGGCTGGCAAACCAGGGCTTCGAGGTCGATCTCATCACCGATTTCGAGCTGCATCACGAAGGTGTGGCACTGCTCAAGCCCTACCGCGCGGTCGTGACCGGATCACACCCGGAATATCACACGGCCCAAATGCTCGATGCACTGCAAACCTACCGCGACACCGGCGGCAGACTG
>CAIXXI010000289.1 GCA_903923345.1 uncultured Burkholderiales bacterium
AGTCAGCCGTCTCGAGGTCTTCCAGAGGCGCGCGCAGGTTGATCCCGCTGTTATTGACCAGGATGTCGATCGGGCCGAGGTCGCGTTCAATCGCTGCGATCGCTGCGGTGGCGCCGGGCTCATCCGTGACGTCGAAGGCCGACACCGACACGCTCACGCCCTGGTCTTGCAACTGAGCCTGTGTCTGGATCAGGTGCGCCGGCTCGCGGCCATTGAGGACGATGCGTGCACCGGCCGAGGCCAGCCCCTGGGCGAGCGACAGGCCGATGCCGCGAGACGAGCCGGTGACCAGCGCGATCCGGCCGCTGAGATCGAAGAGTGGGTGCATGAAGTCTCCGGGCGGCTGGCGCCGCTCAGGCCTGGCTCGAAGGCTCGAGCGAGTACCGGGGCATCGTAGAATCGTGGATGGCTGATCTTCTCGCGAATCTGAACGAACCACAACTTGCCGCGGTGACGCTGCCTGCCCAGCACGCGCTCATCCTCGCGGGGGCCGGCAGCGGCAAGACCCGTGTGCTGACCACTCGCATCGCCTGGCTGATCCAGACCCGACAGGTGAGTCCGGCCGGGATCCTGGCGGTGACCTTCACCAACAAGGCGGCACGCGAAATGACCGCGCGCCTGTCATCGATGCTGCCGATCAACCCGCGTGGCATGTGGATCGGAACCTTTCACGGGCTGTGCAACCGGATGCTGCGGGCGCATCACCGTGATGCAGCCCTGCCGCAGACTTTCCAGATCCTGGATTCAGCCGACCAGCTCGCCGCCATCAAGCGCCTGCTCAAGGGCCTGAATGTCGACGACGAACGCTACCCGCCGCGCAACCTGCAGCACTTCATCAACGGTGCGAAGGAAGACGGCTTGAGAGCGAAGGATGTCGAGGTGGTCGACGACTACAACCGTCGCTTCGTCGAGCTCTATGCCGCCTATGACGAGCAGTGCCAGCGCGAAGGCGTGGTCGATTTCTCCGAGCTGCTGCTGCGTTCCTATGAGCTGCTCGAGCGCCACGTGCTGTTGCGGCAGCACTATCAGGCGCGCTTTGCCCACATCCTGATCGATGAATTCCAGGACACCAACATCCTGCAGTACAAGTGGATCCGTCAGCTGGCCGGGCCAAACGCCTCGGTCTTCGCCGTGGGCGATGACGATCAGTCGATCTATGCGTTTCGGGGAGCCAACGTTGGCAACATGAGCGCATTCGAGCGCGAGTTCAAGGTTGCCAACCTGATCAAGCTCGAGCAGAACTACCGATCGCATGCTCACATCCTGGAGTGCGCCAATCACCTGATCCGCCAGAACAGCAGCCGCCTGGGCAAGGAGCTCTGGACCGATGCAGGCTCGGGCGAACCGGTGCGTGTCTATGAGGCGGTGAGTGACGCTCAGGAAGCGCAATGGCTGATCGAGGAGGCCAAAGGGCTGATCAATGAAGGCTGGATGCGCAACGACATCGCCATCCTGTATCGCTCGAATGCGCAGTCGCGGGTGCTCGAACATGCCCTGTTTTCAGCGGGTATTCCGTATCGGGTCTATGGCGGCTTGCGCTTTTTCGAGCGCGCCGAGGTCAAGCATGCGCTGGCGTATCTGCGGCTCATGGAGAACCCGGCCGATGACACCGCGTACCTGCGGGTGGTGAACTTTCCGGCGCGTGGCATCGGTGCACGCTCGGTCGAACAACTCCAGGACGCAGCCCGCACCGCCGGTGTGCCGCTGTCTGCGGCGATTGGGTCGATGGGCGGTGGCGCGGCGGCGGCCAAGATGCTCGCCTTCGTGTCCCTGATCGCTAGGCTGCGAGATGAGACCGCCCGGATGAGCCTGCCCGAAGTGGTCGAGCATGTGATCGAGCGCAGCGGCCTGATCACCCACTATCAGGCGGAGAAGGAAGGCCAGGATCGCATCGAGAACCTGCGCGAACTGGTCAATGCAGCGGCTGCGTTCTTGTCGGATCAGGGTGTGGCTCAGGATGTGCCGGCCAATGCCGGTCTGGCGAATGTGGCCGCACCCGGTGATGACTTGGAGTCGATATCCGATGGGCTGGCCAGCATCGATGGCGCAGCCGCTCAGGTGCTCGATGGGGTGTTCGACGCCGATACCGTGCTGCAGACCACACCGCTCGCCTCGTTTCTGGCGCATGCCTCACTGGAGTCCGGCGACAACCAGGCGCTTGAGGGGACTGACGCCATTCAATTGATGACGGTGCATGCAGCCAAGGGGCTGGAGTTCGATGCGGTGTTCATCACCGGCCTTGAAGAAGGGCTCTTTCCGCATGAGAACTCGGTCCAGGAGCAAGCCGGCCTCGAAGAGGAGCGGCGCCTGATGTATGTGGCGATCACTCGGGCTCGAAAGCGCCTGTACCTGTCGTTCTCGCAGACGCGCATGCTGCATGGCCAGACCCGTTACAACGTGCGCTCGCGATTCTTCGAAGAGCTGCCCGAGACCTGCCTGAAGTGGCTCACGCCGCGCATGGGCGTGCAGCGGGCGAGCTGGGGGGGCGAGTCCGATTGGAGCCGTTCCGGCTTTGGTGGCCGGGCTGATTCCGGGCGCGGCGGCGCGTATCCGGCCCGCCTTGGGGCGCCTGCCGGCCCGTCAGGATCGCCAGCGGATATCCGGCTGGCCTCGAAGTTCGATCGGGGTCTGCCCTGGCGGATCGGTCAGACCGTGGCCCATGCGCGATTCGGTGAAGGCGTGATCCTGGGCATCGAGGGCAGCGGCAGTGATGCGCGGGTGCAGGTCAACTTCGGCAAGGACGGTGTGAAGTGGCTCGCCCTGTCGGTGGCTAAGCTGGATCCGGTGGGTTGAGCGGACCGCTCGCCGTGCCAGCTGAGGTTCGCACGATGTCGCGATAGGTCGGCCAGAACGAGCAGTACAGGGCACAGAGCATGACCAGCGAGAGGGGTGTCAACAGCAGCCGGACAGCCATGCCGCCTGGCACACTCAGGATCGCCTGCACGACCAGCGATGCCAGCACGGCCACCGTCAGCCAACCGACGGTATAGACCAGGAACGCCCAGCGGTTGCGCCACACCGCGACCAGGCTGTAGAACAGCGCCTTGCCAGGGGTCAAGCCATGCCAGGCGACGAACACCGGGGCCAGCCACATCGCCATCTGCACCGGGGCATACAGGGCTGCGAAGACCAGGCCGGCAAGCAGCAGGCTGCGATCGGTCAGGCCGGGATCGTCGGCCGAGATCGCACCGGTGGCGACCCGAAACAGGGTGCCGCCGTCTGCCAGCATCGAGGCGGCCAGCACGCTCACGGTGAGCACGCAATTGACGACCCCGAGGATCAGCAGCGGACCGGCCGCTTTACCGCCATTGCCACGAAAGCCGTCGAACAGGGTCAGGGCTGAGGGTTTGATGCCACGGTCGGCCTGGGCGATCGCCTGCATGAAGCCGACCGACAGGCCCGGCGTCAGGAGCAGTGGCGCAAAACCACCAATCAGGGGCAGGACCGAGGGCAGCACGATGGCCAGGATGAACAGCATGGTGGTGCCCAGCAGCGCCATCGGCTGGCGGCTCAGCAGTCTGAATCCCTCGGTCACCCACTTCCAGCCGGTCAGAGCCGGTACTTCAATCACTTGCATGCGTATGTCCC
>CAIXXI010000290.1 GCA_903923345.1 uncultured Burkholderiales bacterium
GTGACATCGGCCTGTTCAAGATCGTGTCCGAGGGCGGTGTTGCAGCCGGCATCCGGCGCGTCGAAGCGGTCACCGGCGATGTGGCATTGGCGTGGGTGCAGGGCATGGAGTCGATGCTCAGCCAGGCGGCGGCCGCGTTCAAGGCGCCGGTGAGCGAATTGCCCGGCAAGATCGATTCATTGCTCGAATCAAACCGCGCGGCCGACAAGGAGCTTGCGCGCCTGAAATCCAAGCTGGCATCGAGTCAGGGCGATGAGCTCGCGACTCAGGCGGTCGAGGTCAAGGGACTGAAGGTGTTGGCGGTCGCGCTCGACGGTGCCGACGCCAAGGCGCTGCGCGAGACCCTGGACAAGCTCAAGGACAAATTGCGCCCGGCTGCGATCGTCCTGGCAGCAGTGGTCGATGGCAAGGTGCAGCTCGCAGCCGGTGTCACCCCTGAGCTGATCGGCCGGATCAAGGCCGGCGAGCTGGTGAATTTCGTGGCGCAGCAGGTGGGCGGCAAGGGTGGTGGCAAGCCCGACATGGCCATGGCAGGGGGCACCGATCCGTCCTCGCTGCCGGGCGCATTGGCGTCGGTTCAGGCCTGGGTGGCCGAGCGCGCGTGAGCCCGATCGGAGCCGTGGCAGGCGCGTGCGCGCGCCTGCAGCAGATCCGCTCAGACCGATGAATCCTGCGCCCGCCTCACTGGGCATTCGTCCGCTCATCGGGCTGTCGATTCTCAACCATGTGGCGTTTTCGGGCGCCCGGGTGTCCCTGACGCTGGCGGCGCTGCATCTGGACCTCTCGACCTTTCGGGTCGGCCTGCTCCTGTCTCTGTACAGCCTGCTGCCCATGATTCTGTCCATACCCGGTGGCCGCTGGGTCGACCGCATCGGTGCGCGATGGCCCATGCTGATCGGCACCTGCCTGATTGCCGTCGGCATGGTGATCCCGGGACTGACCCTGAACGTGATGACACTTGATGTCAGTGCGGTGCTGGTCGGGCTGGGTTTTTTGCCGTTTCACCTGGCCATTCAGAAACTGGTTTCTCAGCTCGGATCGCCCGACGAGCGTCGCCATAACCTGAGTCTGTTGACGATCGGCTTTTCGGTTTCGGCATTTCTGGGGCCGATCTGCGCGGGATTTCTCATCGACGGTATGGGGCATCGCTGGGCGTTTGCGCTGCTCGCGATATTGCCGCTGGTGGCGATCGTCTGGATGCGGGCAGTGCGTGAGCAGCTGCCCGATCGTCGTGGTGAACCCGCACTGGCGCCGCCCACCGGATTGCACATTCTCGATCTGCTGGGCACACCCGAGTTGCGCAGGCTGTACCTGGTGGTTGCGCTCATTTCCTCGGCCTGGGATGTCCATCAGTTTCTTGTCCCTCTGTACGGTGCCAAGCTGGGTTTGTCGGCCTCGGGTATCGGCCTGATCCTGGGCGCGTTCGCCATCGCAACCCTGGTGGTTCGGATGGTCGTGCCGCTGTTTCTGATGGATGTGCCGGAGTGGCGAGCGATCCTGGTGGCATTGGCGATCGCCACAGGCGTCTATGCCTGCTACCCGATGTTCACCACCCTCGAGTCACTCATCGCCCTGTCCTTTCTCCTGGGGCTTGGACTGGGTGTGTCTCAGCCGATGACACTCTCGATCCTGGCGCGCTCGGCCCCAGCCAGCCGATTGGGCGAGGCCACCGGTTTACGACTCACCCTGGTGTTCGGCACACAGACGCTGCTGCCCTCGACTTTTGGGGCGCTCGGCGGCCTGTTCGGCGTGGGCGTTCTGTTCTGGGGCATGGCGGGTCTGCTGGGCGCCGGGGTGGCCGGCTTTGGACGGGCACTGCTGAAGGATTCGCCCCCGCGCTAATGGCAAGCCGGCCGGTATGGCCAAGCCATCGGGATATGATTTCGGCTCTTCGCCACGAGTGCCGCCATGGAATACACCCAACTTTTACTCACAGCCCAGCAGGTCGTCGTCAATTTCGGCCTGAAAGTGCTTGGCGCACTGTTGATGTTCTGGGTCGGCCGCCAGTTGATCGCGGTCGCGCTGAAAGTGGCTGACAAGGCGCTCGAGGCCCGCGACTTCGATCCGACGCTGCAGCGCTATCTCGGCTCGACACTGAATGTCGTGTTGAACATCCTGCTGGTGATCGGCATTCTAGGCTTCGTGGGCCTTGAGACGACGTCTTTTGCAGCCCTGCTGGCTGCGGCGGGCGTGGCGATTGGCGCCGCCTGGTCGGGTCTGCTGTCCAACTTTGCAGCCGGCGCGTTCCTGATGGTGCTGCGCCCCTTCAAAGTGGGAGACTACATCGAAGGCGGCGGGGTGCAAGGCAGTGTTCGCGAGATCGGCCTGTTTTCGACGACCATTCTGAACGACGACAACGTGCCCACGTTTGTGAACAACAGCAAGCTGATGAGCGATACCTTGCGCAACTTTTCGGATGCGCCTTACCGGCGGGTCAGCCGGACTGCGCAGGTCGGGCCGAGTGTCGATCCAGCCGATGTGATCGCACGCCTGAAAAAGCGCCTGTCGGAAATCCCGCATGTGCGCACCGAACCCCCGCCTCAGGTCGATATCCTGGAGGTCAATGATTCCGGCTATCAGCTTGCAGTCAGACCGTTCTGCGAAACCCGCCACTACTCATCCGTGTTCTTTGCAACCAATCGGATCATTCTGGAAGAATGCCCCGCATCTGATCCTGACACCGAGGCCACTGCCGATGTCTGAGCCCACTGCGTTCAACCTCGAGGTCGATGCCAGCGGCCTGAACTGCCCCTTGCCGATCCTGAAAGCCAAGAAGGCGCTGGCCGCGCTCGAAAGCGGCCAGGTGCTCAAGCTGATTTCGACCGATCCGGGCGCAGCCCGCGATTTCGAGGCCTTTGCCCGACAGACCGGCAATGAACTGCTGGCTCAAGAGGCCAATGGCTCGGCCTGGGCGTTCTATCTCAGGCGCCGTTAGCCCTCAGAACTCACGCTTCGCTGCGCGCGCCGCAAGGCGCGCGAGACCCGAGCCGTTTGAACTCGACTTTAGTTCA
>CAIXXI010000291.1 GCA_903923345.1 uncultured Burkholderiales bacterium
GCCCGCCAAGGGCGAAAAAATCATCGTTAATTCTGACATGTCATTGACAGTCCCAGATCAACCCATCATTCCTTATATTGAAGGCGATGGCACAGGCTTAGACATCACACCGGTCATGCTCAAAGTGGTGGATGCTGCAGTCGCCAAGGCCTACAGCGGCAAGCGACAAATTCACTGGATGGAAGTGTATGCGGGTGAAAAATCCACCCAAATTTACGGGCCGGATGTTTGGTTGCCCCAGGAAACTTTGGCTGCGCTCAAAGAATATGTGGTTTCTATCAAAGGGCCGTTGACCACACCGGTGGGCGGCGGTATTCGCTCACTGAACGTTGCGTTGCGCCAGGAACTCGATCTGTATGTGTGTTTGCGCCCGGTGCAGTATTTCAAAGGTGTGCCTTCACCAGTGAAGGAACCTGAAAAAACCCACATGGTGATCTTCCGCGAAAACTCGGAAGACATTTACGCAGGCATTGAATACGAAGCTGAGTCTGACAAAGCGAAAAAATTGATCAAGTTTTTGATCGAAGAAATGGGCGTCACCAAGATACGCTTTCCGAACACCTCGGGTATCGGTATCAAACCTGTTTCACGCGAAGGCACCGAGCGCCTGGTTCGCAAGGCCATGCAGTACGCAATCGACAACGACAAGCCGTCGGTCACGCTGGTGCACAAGGGCAACATCATGAAATTCACCGAGGGTGGATTCCGTGACTGGGGCTATGAGCTGGCCCAGCGCGAGTTCGGCGCCCAGTTGATCGACGGTGGCCCGTGGTGCAGTTTCAAAAACCCGAAAACCGGCAAGGACATCATCGTCAAGGATTCGATCGCTGACGCCTTCTTGCAGCAGATCCTGCTGCGTCCGGCCGAATACAGCGTGATCGCCACGCTGAACCTGAACGGTGACTATGTCTCGGACGCCCTGGCAGCTCAGGTGGGTGGCATCGGGATTGCCCCGGGTGCCAACATGTCCGACACGGTCGCGATGTTCGAAGCAACCCACGGCACCGCGCCCAAATACGCTGGAAAAGACTATGTCAACCCGGGTTCAGAAATTCTCTCCGGCGAGATGATGCTGCGCCACATGGGTTGGACCGAGGCGGCCGATCTGGTGATTTCGTCGATGGAGAAATCCATTGCCAGCAAGAAGGTGACCTATGACTTCGCCCGTCTAATGCCGGGTGCAACTCAGGTCTCCTGCTCGGGCTTCGGTCAGGTGATGATCGAGAACATGTAATTCGCAGCAGCGCGCATCAATGAAAAACGCCAGGGATTTCCTGGCGTTTTTCCGTTTTGTAGCAACCGGCAGCAGCCTTATGCTGGCATTGACTGGATCACTGCCCGGCGGTGATGTTCGAGGCCTGCTTGCCTTTCGGACCCTGAACCACGTCGAATTGCACTTTCTGGCCTTCTTTCAGGGACTTGAAGCCATTCATCTGAATCGCACTGAAATGTGCAAAGAGGTCTTCGCCGCCATCATCGGGGGTGATGAAACCAAACCCTTTTGCGTCGTTGAACCATTTGACCGTACCTGTTGCCATATTCCAGCCGTCCCTTGAGTCAGTGTCTGTATTTAGAGTGGTCGAACCGGCAGAAACACTCGAAAGAGTCATCGTCGGCACGAGGAAGGATTTTTTTTCGAAAGGTGTCAGGTCGTCAAGCCGCAATGGGCGAGGCCGTTCCGATCATGGGAAATCCGTCGGTGAAGCCCGGTTTTCTCGCTTCGGTATGGCCGGGCTTGAAAACCGTCAGGCTAATCCCCATCAAAGATTGAGTGGATCGCCTTGCCGCAGGTGGATGAGTCGCTAGAATGGAACCCAACATGGTTACACCCACCAGCGACCCAACCACCATCCTCGAAAAGCAGGAGGCGAAGATCAAACCGCCTCCGATGTTCGAGGTGGCCCTGCTCAATGACGACTACACTCCAATGGAGTTCGTCGTCAGTGTGCTGCAGAAGTTCTTTGGAATGGATCGCGAAAAAGCGACCCAGGTGATGTTGAAGGTCCACCGTGAGGGGCGGGGCGTCTGCGGAATTTATCCGCGTGATGTCGCCGCGAGCAAGGTCGAACAAGTCAGTGGATACGCACGCCAGCACCAACACCCGTTGCAGTGCGTGATGGAGGAAGCATGATCGCGCAAGAACTGGAAGTCAGCCTGCACATGGCCTTTGTCGAGGCCCGTCAGCAGCGACACGAATTCATCACCGTCGAGCACCTGCTCCTGGCGTTGCTGGATAACCCCTCCGCGGCCGAAGTGCTCCGGGCCTGTGCAGCCAATATCGATGACCTGCGCAAGAACCTGGGGAACTTCATCCGCGAGAACACCCCGGTCGTGCCCGGCAATGAAGAAATAGACACCCAGCCCACGCTGGGTTTCCAGCGCGTCATTCAGCGCGCGATCATGCATGTGCAGTCCACCTCCAGCGGCAAGAAAGAGGTCACCGGCGCAAACGTGCTGGTGGCGATCTTCGGCGAGAAGGACTCCCACGCGGTCTACTATCTGCACCAGCAGGGCATCACCCGCCTGGATGTGGTGAACTTCATCTCGCATGGCATCACCAAGGCGCCTCAGCCCAAGGAGCCAGCCAAGGAAGAAGCCCAGGAGCAGGGTGAGGAGCCGGCGGCAGCTCAGCAGGGCGCGCTTGAGCAGTTCACCACCAACCTCAATGCCTCGGCACGGGAAGGGCGCATCGATCCCCTGATCGGCCGGGAATCCGAGGTAGAGCGCGTGATCCAGGTGCTGTGCCGCCGTCGCAAGAACAATCCGTTGCTGGTTGGCGAAGCCGGTGTCGGCAAGACCGCCATCGCAGAGGGGCTTGCCTGGCGGGTTACGCAGGGCGATGTGCCCGAAGTGCTCAGCGAAGCCACCGTCTATTCGCTCGACATGGGTGCCTTGCTGGCTGGCACGAAATACCGCGGCGATTTCGAGCAGCGGCTCAAGGCGGTGCTCAAGCAGCTCAAGGCCAATCCGCATGCCGTGCTCTTCATCGACGAGATCCACACCCTGATCGGGGCCGGCTCTGCATCAGGTGGAACCCTGGATGCCTCCAACCTGCTCAAGCCCGCCCTGTCCTCCGGGCAGCTCAAGTGCATCGGCGCGACCACTTTCAATGAGTATCGCGGCATCTTCGAGAAGGACCATGCGCTGTCGCGCCGGTTCCAGAAGATTGATGTGAATGAGCCGTCAGTCGAGCAGACGGTGCAGATCCTCAGAGGCCTGAAGTCGCGCTTCGAGGAGCACCATGGCATCAAGTACTCCTCATCGGCGCTCACTGCAGCAGCCGAGCTCTCGGCCAAGTTCATCAATGATCGTCACCTGCCCGACAAAGCCATCGACGTGATCGACGAGGCGGGTGCGGCTCAGCGGATCCTGCCCAAGTCCAAGCAGAAGAAGGTTGTCGGTAAGGGCGAGATCGAAGACATCGTTGCCAAGATCGCGCGCATTCCGCCCACCTCGGTGTCCTCCGACGATCGCAGCAAACTGCAGCACCTCGAGCGCGATCTGCGCAATGTGGTCTTCGGTCAGGATGCAGCGATCGAAGCGCTTGCAGCGGCCATCAAGATGGCTCGCTCGGGCCTTGGCAAACCGGAAAAGCCGATCGGCTCGTTCCTGTTTTCCGGGCCCACCGGTGTCGGCAAGACCGAAGTGGCCAAGCAGCTTGCCTTCCTGATGGGCATCGAACTCATCCGCTTCGACATGTCCGAATACATGGAGCGGCATGCCGTGTCGCGCCTGATCGGCGCGCCTCCGGGCTATGTCGGTTTCGATCAGGGTGGCCTGCTCACCGAGGCAATCACCAAGAAGCCGCATGCGGTGCTTCTGCTCGACGAGATCGAGAAGGCGCATCCGGATATTTTCAACATCCTGCTGCAGGTGATGGATCACGGCACACTGACCGACAACAACGGGCGCAAGGCCGACTTCCGCAACATCATTATTGTCATGACCACCAATGCCGGTGCCGCCGACCTTCAGCGGCGCTCGATTGGTTTCTCTGACAACAAGCAGGCCGGCGACGAAATGCAGGAGATCAAGCGCCTGTTCACGCCGGAATTCCGCAACCGCCTTGATGCCATCATTTCGTTTGCCGCGCTCAACGAAGACATCATCCTGCGAGTGGTCGACAAATTCCTGATCTCGCTCGAAGAGCAGCTTCATGAGAAGAAGGTCGAGGCGGTGTTCACCGACGGGCTGCGCAA
>CAIXXI010000292.1 GCA_903923345.1 uncultured Burkholderiales bacterium
CGGTGGTGAGCCGCGCACACATGCTGCTGTCCATGGCGCATGACCTGCTCGAAGAGGCGAAGGCCGCCTCCGACCCGATGAGCGGGCTCATCAGACTGGGCGCCATCCCGACGGTCGCCCCGTTCCTGCTGCCAGCCATACTGCGAACCAGCCGGGAGCGCCATCCGGCCCTGCGCATCGCACTGCGCGAGGACACCAGCGCCAAACTGCTCGATCAGATTCGTGAAGGCCAGCTCGACTTCGCACTCATCGCGCTGCCGTATGAGCTCGGCGGCCTGCTGAGTCGGCGGCTATTCGACGAGGAGTTATGGCTGATCGCATCCGAGGGCGATCCGGTTGCCAAAATGCCGCGGCCGCGAATCGGGCAACTCGACACCGATCGGATGCTGCTCCTCGAAGAAGGCCATTGCCTGCGCAGCCACACACTGGCCGGCTGCGGCTTGACCGAACGCGCCAATCCAGGCGGCATCGAAGCCAGCAGCGTGACCACCCTGGTCCAGATGGTCGAGGAGGGCCTGGGCTATGCACTCCTGCCCGAGATGGCCATTCGCGCCGGCCTGCTCAATGGCAGTTCGGTGATTGCGCGGCCCATCGGTTCACCTGCTCCACGTCGAACGCTGGCGCTGATCGCACGCACCACCACCGCCCGCATCGAGGCCTTTACGGCGCTGGCCGACATTGCCATGCAAACCGCCCACAACCCGACAAAGACGCGGCGGAGGCGCTCAGAATGACCGGAATCGACGCCTGCGCGCGAGATTAAACAGGGCAATCAGGGACGCTGCGGCCGTCAGCACGAACCAGGCACCGCTCCACATTTCAAAGGGCCAGCCCAGCAACAAGGCTTTGGCTGAATCCGCGCAAGTGGCACCGACCTTGAAGAGCCCTGGAATCCAGGCGTCGAGTTGCCATTCCATCAGGCTGCGATCTGCCCAGGTGAATGCGCACGACAGCTGCTTGGCGGCAACCGTGTGCTGATGCCAGGCAGCAAAGGCCCCACCGGCCGACACGGCCAGCACGCCGACTGCAGCGAGCAGGGCGAGCGCACGCGCGCCCATCCTGGACGAGACCGCTGCGAACAATGACAGCAGCGCGACCGCAATCACTGCGATGCGCTGAACCACACACCACGCGCAGGGCTCGATGCCGAAGCCATGCTGGGCGATCAGGGCGACCGCCAGCGCCAGCAGGCTGCCGATGCCGACGGCCCAGAGCAGGCGGTGCGCGACATCCGGTGTGCGGCGTGTTCGAAAGAGATCGGTATACATCCCGGGATGATACCGGCGCAGTGTCGGACGAACTGATGCCTTGATCCGGGTCAAACCGTGGTCCGACGCATGGCGCAGCATCAGTCATGAACGTCGATTTCAGCGGCCCGACTGTCGACTCAGGCGCCAGCGTGACGCCGCAGTCGAGTTGCCTGCAGGTGCTGCTGGACAAATACGCTCGTGCCGATGAATCGAATGCAGCCGATGTGCTCGGACGGGTCGCGGCGGCGCTGGCTCGAGATGAAGGGCAGCATCAGCGATTCCAATGGGCACTTCAGGCAGGTCTCATTCCGGGCGGACGCATCGCCGCAGCGGCCGGCACCCGTCTGCACGTGACGATGGGCAACTGTTTCGTTCAACCCCTGGGCGACTTCATCGCTGGTGAGCGAGCCGGTGTGCCGGGCATCCTGCGTGCACTGGAACTCGCCGCCCAGACCATGCACATGGGCGGCGGGGTGGGCTATGACTTTTCCCCTATCCGCCCCCAGGGCGCATGGGTAGCCGGGACGGAGTCAAGAAGCTCCGGGCCGATCGGATTCATGCGGGTCTTCGACACGATGTGCGACACGATCGAAAGCGCAGGCGCACGGCGCGGCGCACAGATGGGCATCCTGCGCTGCGACCATCCCGATATCGAAGCCTTCGTCCAGGCCAAACGACTGCCAGGCGAGCTGGCGCACTTCAATCTCAGCGTGGCCATCACCGACGAACTGATGCAGGCGGTTCAAAACGATCGGAACTTCGAGCTGGTTCATGTCGCGCGCCCTTTCGAGCCGGCATTGCGTGCACACCAGCGCCCTGATGGCGCGTGGATCTATCGAAGCGTGCGCGCACGGGTCCTGTGGGATGGCATCGTGCGTGCGGCACATGCCAGCGGTGAGCCCGGTGTCCTGTTTATCGACACGATTGCACGGCGAAACAACCTGTCCGACATCGAATCGATCAGCGCAAGCAATCCGTGTGGCGAGCAGCCCCTGCCACCCTGGGGTGCCTGTGTGCTCGGTTCGATCGATCTGACCCGGGTGATCCTCAAACCCTTCACCTGCGCGGCTGCGATCGACTGGTCGCTGCTGAGAAGGTTGGTCACCATCGGTGTCGAGCTGCTCGATCGGGCGCTGGATGTTTCGATCTGGCCCTTGCCCCAGCAGGCCGAGCAGGTTCAGGCGAAGCGTCGCATCGGCCTGGGCTTCATGGGCCTGGGCGACGCCCTTTTGATGCTCGGTCATCGCTACGACAGCCTGGCCGCGCGCGAGCTCGCATCCAGCCTCGCCCGCTACATCTGTCATGCAGCCTATCGCAGCTCGATCGCGCTGGCCCGTCAGCTGGGGCCCTTCCCGCTGTTCGATGCCGCGCGCTTCCTGGCCGAACCTCACTTCGCATCAACCCTGCCTGAGGACCTGAAGGCCGAGATTGCACGCCACGGTCTTCGCAACTCGCATCTGCTGGCCATCGCCCCCACCGGTTCGATTGCCCTGGCCTTTGCAGACAATGTCTCCAGCGGCATCGAACCGGTGTTCGCAGCCTCTTGCGCGCGACTGCGCCGGATGCCGGATGGCCGTCGAACGCCGATCCATCTGCTCGATCACGCCATCCGGGTGTGGCAGGCGCTGCACACCGATGCGAATGCGCCTCGCCTGCCGCCTGCGTTCGTGACGGCGCTGCAGATGCGCGCTGCCGACCAGCTGGCCATGGTGGCCTCCGTGGCGCCCTTCATCGACGCGGGCATTTCAAAGACGGTCAACCTCCCTCGGACCGCGCCCCTGTCAGAAACCGCCGAGACCTTTTCCGGCGCCTGGCGTGCGGGCCTGTCAGGCATCACGGTCTATCGAGCCGACACCCCCTCGCCCGGGGCAGCCACCGAGTCAGATTGACGCGGGCGGGCATGTAGACTGACTTCAGTCGTCCAAATCCGTTGTCACCGATCCATGCCCACTGAAACCCGTCTACTGCCTCAGGCCGTCAATTCGCATCTCGGTGCAGCCATGGACGCAGAAACCACCCGGCTTGGCAATGGCCTGACGGTTGCGTCGGTGCGGCTGCCCGGGTTTCGCACGGCTGCAGTCGGCGCGTTCATTCGGGTCGGCTCTCGAGATGAACCTGCTTCGCTCAATGGCATCTCGCACTTTCTCGAACACATGGCGTTCAAGGGCACCCAGACCCGATCGGCGCGACAGCTCTCGATGGACATCGAACGCGTGGGCGCATCGATGAATGCCTATACCGCCAAGGATCACACCGCCTATCACACCGTCTTGCTGGCCGAACACATGCCGGTCGCCCTGGACGTGCTGGCCGATGTGGTCCGGCGATCGACCCTGCCGCCAGAAGAAATCGAGCGCGAGCGGCAGGTGATTCTTCAGGAACTGGGCGACGCAAGCGACGACCCGGATTCGATCAGCCAGGACGAATTCGATTTGCGCGCCTATCCCGCACAGGCCTTCGGCAGGCCGATTCTGGGCAGCGCTCGGTTCGTTCGCAGTGTGAGCCGCGATGACTTCATCAACTATCTGCAGAGCCACTATCACGGCGAGAACATCGTGGTGGTGGGTGCAGGCGATCTCGACCACGCCCGATTTGCCGAGCAGGTGGCCGAGCGCTTTGGTGACATGCCCGGGGGCAGCGCCAGCGTGCGCGACCCCGCCCGATATGTCGGCGGCTTTCGCCATGTCGACGACGACTACGAACAGACCAGCATCGCGCTGGGCTGGCCGGTGCCCGGGCGCACCGACCCGGCCTATCCGGTCTTTGAACTGCTCGGCGAATTGCTCGGCGCGGGCATGTCGTCGCCGCTTTTTCAGGCGGTGAGGGAGCAGCGCGGGCTGGCCTATCAGATTGATGCCTGGAGCGAAGGCCATGAAGACTGCGGCATCCTGCAGGTGTCGGCCGGGGTGTCCCCGCGCAACCTTAGGGTCTTCTTCGATGTGGTGTGCGACGAACTGCTCGCGGTCACACGCCGCATCGATGCCGATGACCTCGAACGAGCCCGCAATCAGCAGGCGACGCACCTGGCGCGCAGCATGGAGCGGCCCATGGAATTGGCCGAGACCATCGGGCGAGACCTGCTGGTCCATCGCCGCGTGATCTCGCCCGATGAGCGCATCGCCGCAACCCTGGCCATCACCGAACGGGATCTGTGCACAGCCGCCTGCGAGCTGCTCTCACAGCCACCGACCCTCGTGCTGGTCGGCCGCGCCGGTCGCGGCGATCACCTCAACGCGATTCGCCGCCGGCTCGGGTCGCTGCGCTGATTACATCGTCACCGAGACCGCGTAGACCTTCTGCACGATCTGCCAACGTCCGTCGACATGGATCAGGCTGAGGTAGTCCTGGAAGTGGCGCGGCGGAATCTGGCATTTCACTTTCACGAAGGCGGTGGTCGGCCCTGACTGATCGAACATCAGGATGCCGTCATCGCGCTGCAGCCCCTTCGACTTGGCCGATGGCCGCGTCCTGACCGCCTCCAGCCAGGCATCACGTGACAGGATCATCAGCTTGCCGTCCTGATCCCAGGTCAATGCGCTGGTTTCGTGAAAGACACTGGCGAGCTTGTCTGTATCGCCTTCGTAAAGACCGTCGAAATACGTCTGAATCACCTGCTCGATCGCAGGGCGCTGGGAATGGCCCATGGTCTGTCTCCTGTTGCACTTGTTCGGAACGTCATTTGCAAGCCTACCAGCACGATCCGCCTGCTTGATTGCAGGTACACTCATTTCGAGCCGATGTGCAGCCACGCCCTCGGCCACGAGACCCCGAGGATGACCACCCGATGAGCCTACCGACCGATGGCCTGATCGTCGTCGCCAAGCGTGAATGCCCGACCTGCGTTCTGGTCGAGCCCCTGCTGGATCGCCTTGCACAGTCGCATGCCGCCCTGGCGATCCTCAGCCAGGACGACCCCGCCTACGGCGCGCACCTGCCCGGCAGCCTGCATGACGCCTCGCTCGAGCAGTCCTTCGCACTTGACATCGAAATCGTCCCGACCCTGATCCGCATGCATGAGGGGCGTGAAATCGATCGTACCTACGGCTGGGATCGCACCGAATGGCAGCGGGTCAGCGGCATCAAGGACCTGGGCGAGAGCCTGCCGCCCGTGCGCCCGGGCTGCGGCTCGATGACGCTTGAGCCGGGCATCGCCGAGCAACTGGCGGTGCGCTATGGCAAGGCGCGGTTTAGCTCCCGACAGATTGAACTGGGCGATGCCGAGGATCCGGCAGAGGCCTGCTTCGAGCGCGGCTGGACCGACGGATTACCGGTCGTGCCGCCCACCCGCGAGCGGGTGCTGCGCATGCTCAGCGGCACCACCCGCAAGGCCGACGAAGTGCTGGGCATGATCCCGCCCAACCTGGCGCCCTGCACCGTCGAGAAAGTGGCCATCAACGCAGTCATGGCCGGGTGCAAGCCCGAGTACATGCCGGTGGTGCTGGCGGCAGTCGAAGCAGCCCTAATCGATGAGTTCGGCATGCATGGTGTGTTGTGCACCACCATGTTCTGCGGCCCGGTGGTCATCGCCAATGGTCCGATCACCCGGGCGATCGGCATGAATTCCGGCGTGAATGCGCTCGGACAAGGCAATCGGGCCAATGCCAGCATCGGCAGGGCCCTGCAGCTGGTCATCCGCAATGTCGGCGGCGGGCGTCCCGGCGAAATCGATCGCTCGGCACTCGGCACGCCCGGCAAGTACACCTTCTGCTTTGCCGAGGCCGAACACACCGATTGGCTGCCCTTGTCGGTCGAGCGCGGCTTCGCACCCGGGGCCTCGACCGTCACGCTGTTTGCCGGCGAAGGCGTGCAGGGCATCGTCGATCAGAAATCGCGCACACCCGAATCGCTGGCCCGCAGTTTTGCGGCCTGCATGCGGGTCGTCGATCACCCCAAGCTGGCAATGGCCGGTGATGCGCTGCTGATCGTCTCACCCGAGCACGCCCGGGTCTTCATCGAGGCCGGCTGGTCGAAAGCCCGGCTGCTGCAAGAGCTGACCACGCTGCTGCAATTGTCGACCGACGACATGATCGCGGGTGCGGGTGGCATCGCCGAAGGGCTGCCCGCGACACTGGCCGGCAAGACGATTCCCAAGTTTCGACCCGGCGGCATCCTCATCGTTCGGGCTGGCGGAACCGCCGGCCTGTTTTCAGCGGTCGTGGCCGGTTGGGCTGCGTCCGGATTGGTGGGCTCGACCCCCGTTACACAGGAGATCACTGCATGAATGCGCAAGGCATCCTGCTCGACCCCACGGCCGAGCTCGAACCCGCTGCTCGAGCAAGGCTGGCAAGACCGGCCTCACTCGATGGCCTCACCGTCGGCATCCTCGACATTTCCAAGGCGCGCGGCAATGTGTTCCTAGACCGCATCGACGAGTTGCTGCAGGCGCGCGGCATTGCGGTCAAGCGCTATCGCAAGCCGACCTTCACACGGCCGGCACCCACCGATCTGACTCAGCAGATCGCCGCCGAATGCAACCTGGTGATTGAAGGCCTGGCCGACTGAGGCTCGTGTACGTCGTGCTGTATGCATGACATCACGAACCTCGAAGGCCGAGGCATTCCAGGCGTTGGCGTTGCAACCACCGAGTTCGTGCCGGCTGCGGCAGCGCAATCGAAGTCGCTGGGCTTCGATGCGGCCATGGTCTTCGTTGCGCATCCGATCCAGGATCGCAGCGATGCAGAGCTTCGCGAGTTGGCCGAGACGGCCTTCCAGCGCATCCTGCAGGAGATTGGCGGGCAGACTGCCGGCTAGTGCCCTGGCCATGAGGCGGCCCGCATGATCATCGCCACCGCGGGCCATGTCGATCACGGTAAGACCAGCCTGGTGCGGGCTCTGACCGGGATCGACACCGACCGGCTCGATGAAGAAAAGCGTCGCGGCCTGACCATCGACCTGGGATTTGCCTACACCGATCTGGGTGGCGATGGCCTCACCGGATTCGTCGATGTGCCCGGGCATGAGCGCTTCGTGCACAACATGGTGGCCGGCATCAGCGAAATCGATCTCGCCTTGCTGGTCGTGGCCGCCGACGACGGACCGATGCCGCAGACACGCGAGCATGTGTCGATTCTCGAATTGCTCGGCGCCCGATCCATGGCGGTGGTCCTGAGCAAGATCGCCATCGTGTCATCCGAGCAGAAGGCACGCGCAATCGCGAACATCGCAAGCCTGCTCGAGCCGACCCGATTTGCAGGCGCGCCGGTGTTCGAAGTCGACACGCCGCAAGGCATCGGCCTCGATGCCCTGCGTGAGCATCTGCGCCGTGCCCGCGCGGCGCATGCTGCAAGGGCACCGCGCGGGCTCTTCAGGATGGCCATTGACCGGGTCTTTGCCGTGGCCGGTGCCGGGACGGTGGTCACCGGTGCGGTGCTTTCCGGTCGGGCACAGATTGGAGACATGCTGACGGTCTCCACCGCAGGAACGCCCGTCAGGGTGCGCAGCATTCACGCACACAACCAGCCTGCCCAGGACGCGCTGGCCGGGCAACGCTGCGCCTTGAACATCGCGGGCCCGACTCTGCGCCGCGAGGCGATTTCGCGAGGCGATTGGCTGGTGGCGCCGGACGCGCATGCACCCACCCCACGGGTCGATGTGCTGCTCACCGTCCTGCCAGATGCGCCCCGCGCACTGGCCCATCTGGCGCAGGTTCAAATTCACCTGGGCGCAGGCACCTTCAATGCGCGCGTGAGCCTGCTGGATGCCCGCAGTCTGCCCGCAGGGGCTTGCGGGCTTGCGCGGCTGATCTTTGATGAACCGCTTGCCGCCTTGCATGCGGACCGATTCGTGCTGCGTGATCCGGCTGCACACCGAACGCTGGGTGGCGGTCGAGTCATTGACCCGTTTCCACCGGAGCGGGGTTCGCGCAGCGCATCTCGACTGGCAGAACTCAAGGCGCTTTCGCATGACGCACCCCACGAAGCCCTGACCGCCTTGCTCGAAGACACACCTCTGGGCGTTGATCTGGATGATTTCGAGC
>CAIXXI010000293.1 GCA_903923345.1 uncultured Burkholderiales bacterium
ATGGGTCAGGGTAAAGAAGAGGCGTTAACTTGCACCCGCTGGCTTTCAATTTCCTTCCAGCGCGGTGCACCTGATTGCGGATATTCTTCAAGCACGATGAGACTGCTTCTGGCTGAAGATGATACGCAGATCGCCCAGGCCTTGGTGCGCGTTCTGGGGCGGGCTGGTCATGAAGTCCGCTGGTTTCCCCGCGGTGACGATGCCGCAGAGGCCTTGCGAGTGGATGCTTTCGACGCGGCCGTATTGGATATTGGCCTGCCTGTTCTCGATGGGCTCGAGATTCTGCGCAGCCTGCGAGAGCGGGGTGACCCGATTCCGGTTTTGCTGCTGACGGCACGTGATGCGGCTCGCGATAGGGTGCTGGGCCTGGATTCCGGCGCCGATGACTACCTGGTCAAGCCTTTTGATGTGCCCGAGTTTGAGGCCCGCATCCGAGCCTTGCTGCGACGTCGCAGCGCCAACGCTTCGAAAGCCAGCACGATCAGGCTGGGGCGTCTGAGTCAGATGGCGGGCGAAAGAGCCGTCCTGATCGATGGCAAGCCGATGAGCCTTTCACCCCGAGAGGCCGGTGTGCTGGAAGTGCTGTTGCACCGTGCCGGTCGCGTGGCGAGCAAGTCCACAGTGCTCGAAGAACTGGCCGCCAGGGATCCCTCTGCAATGGATCTATCGGATGCCGCAGTGGAGGTGATCGTCCATCGTCTCAGGCGCAAGCTGGAGGGCAGCGGCGCCCGGATTCACACGATTCGTGGGTTTGGATATCTGCTCAAGCTGGTCGATGGTTGACCATGTTTCGTCATGAGCCAGCGCAGACCGGGCACATGAATCGCTCCCTGCGCTCGCAGTTGCTCAGGCGTTTGTTTCCGCTGCTGTCGGCCATGTTTGTGCTTTCGGGTGTTGCAGCGACTCTGGGTGCCTGGCGCCATGCTCAGACGATTTACGATCATGAGCTGATTGACGGGACCAAGGCACTCGCCCAACAGGTCGGCCAGATCGGAGGCACGACGTCGCTGGACCTGCCCGAGGCGGCTCGGCAAATCCTGCAATGGGATGCCGAAGATGTCCACTGGTACCAGGTCAGAGGCGAGAACAGCGGGCTGATCGCTGGAGCTGCAGACGTGCCAGCTCGCCCGGAATCGGGTGTTGAGAGCCTGCGCGGCGCCTTGATCTACGACGGCCTGATTGCAGGCGAAAAGGTCAGAGTCGTCCTGGTCAATGTCGACCTTGAAATCGTTGGGGAGAGGGTCGAGGTTCGGGTGGCCGAAACGCTTCGAAAGCGCACCTGGCTGATCGCCGAGTCGCTTTCGGGCGTCCTGCTTCCTCAACTGGCCATCAACGCGATCACGGTGCTGGTCATTGGGTACTCCCTCAGAAAAATGCTGATACCGATCAGCGAAGTCGCACTCAGGCTTCAGTCACAAACTCATCAATCCCTCGAACCCCTCGATGATCGCGCGCTGCCAAGCGAGATCCTGCCCATCACTCAGTCGGTCAACGCCCTGATGGCAAGGCTGAAAGCCGCCTTGCAAGCACAGCGCCATTTCATCGCGGATGCATCCCACCAGCTGCGAACGCCACTGACCGCCCTGAAGCTGCATGCAGACGAGGCTGCCGGCGAGGCGGATCCGGTGAAACTCAAAGTGCTGATTGCGGAAATCCAGCGCGCCGCTGACCGTGCCGTCAGGCTGTCAAATCAGTTGCTGTCCATGGCGCGGGCCGAGCCGGACTCAGGTTTGGTTGAGCGGCGAATCTTTGATCTGCGCGCGATGCTCAGCGAGACGATTGAAGCGTGGGTGCCCCAATCGATCAGTGAGGGCGTCGATCTGGGGGTCGATGCATCCATCGAGACAACACCGGACGACACATTGACGCTCGCCGGACCCGCGCCGGTATGGGTCAAGGGTGATCCGGTCCTGCTGACCGAAGCAGTCAACAACCTGATTCACAATGCCATCACCCATGGTGGGTCTGGCACACGGATCACCGTCTCGATCGCGACAGCCGGCGAGCATCGGGTGAAAGTGAGGGTGGATGATGATGGCCCCGGTATCGAGCCCGAGGACCGCATCCGGGTGCTGGAGCGGTTTCAGCAGGCTTCTGCCGCTTCGCCTGAACGCAGCAGACCGGCCACCGGATCAGGCCTGGGCCTGGCGATCGCGAGTGAAATCGCTCGGGCCCACGAGGGCAGTATCAGCATTGAAGACGGGGCGACAGGGCGAGGCGTTTGCGTTGTGATCGAGTTGCCATTGGCGGAGCTCGCCTGAGCGTCAACGCCAGGCGCTACGCCAGCCTTACATCACCGCACCCAGATACCACGGCACGAATTCCTCCTGGCCGATACCCAGCGCCTCGCTCTTGCTCTGTTCGCCGGATGCAACCCGCAGAATCATCTCGAAGATTTCCTGGCCCTTTTGTTGCACGGTCACCGTGCCGTCGACGATCTGGCCGCAATTGATGTCCATGTCTTCGGTCATGCGCTCGTACAGCGGCGTGTTGGTGGCGAGCTTGATCGAAGGGCTGGGCTTGCAGCCGTAGACCGAGCCGCGTCCGGTGGTGAAACACACCAGGTTTGCGCCGCCAGCCACCTGACCGGTGGCCGACACCGGGTCATAACCCGGGGTGTCCATGTACACAAACCCCTTTGCAGTCACCGCTTCGGCGTACTGATACACATCCACGAGATTGGTCGTGCCACCCTTGGCCACCGCACCCAGCGACTTCTCCAGGATGGTGGTCAGCCCGCCGGCCTTGTTGCCTGGCGAGGGGTTGTTGTCCATGCTGCCCTCATTGCGTTCGCAATAGCCTTCCCACCAGCGGATGCGCTCGATCAGCTTGTCGGCGACCTGCTGCGACACCGCCCTGCGTGTCAGGAGGTGTTCAGCCCCGTAGATTTCCGGCGTCTCCGACAGGATCACCGTGCCGCCATGCGCCACCAGCAGGTCGCAGGCGGCTCCGAGCGCCGGATTGGCCGTGATGCCCGAGTACCCATCCGATCCGCCGCATTGCAGGCCAATGGTGATGTGGCTTGCAGGCACCCGCGTCCGGGTCATCGCATTGGCATGCGGCAACATGGACTCCACGGCCGAGATCGCCGCCTCGACGGTCTTTCGCGTGCCGCCCTCGGCCTGAATGATCAGGGGCTTGAGCAAGGGCGATTCATCCAGATGCTGGGCTGCAAACAGCGCATCCATCTGATTGGCTTCACAGCCTAAGCCGATGATCACGATGCCGGCAAAATTGGCATGACGCACATAGCCCGCGATGGTCCGGCGCAGCACGTCCATGCCCTTGCCATTGGAGTCCATGCCGCAGCCAATGCTGTGGGTGATCGGCACGACGCCATCCACGTTCGCAAAGGCCGCGAGCTTCTCGGGCGTGAAGTGCTGCGCCACGTATTTGGACACGGTGGCCGAACAGTTCACGGTTGAGAGCACGCCGATGTAGTTGCGCGTGGCCACACGGCCGTCTGGCCTCACATAGCCCATGAATTCGGCCTGCTGGCTCACGGTGGGCGATGGCTTCACATCGACACCCACTGCGTAGTCGCGCTCGAAGGTCTCGAAGGCCAGGTTGTGCGTATGCACATGGTGACCGGGCGCGATGTCGACGGTTGCAAACCCGATGATCTGACCATAGCGGCGCACCGGCTGGCCTTTGGCCACGGCCCGCGTGGCGAGCTTGTGGCCGGCTGGCACGGCATCGATGCAGGCGAGATTTTCCTCGGCGAGGTGTGTGCCTGCGGGCAAGGGACGCGCCGCGATGACGACATCATCGGCCGGGTGCAGGCGAAGGACGGGCTTTCGGATGAGCTGGATGGAAGACATGGCGGGATGGGTCAGGTGGGCTGAAATGGACTGCAAGGATGCGACGCCACGTTACCATCCGGCTCACAAATCACCCTGAGAGGACGACGCGCCATGGAACTTCCCGTGAACACCTTCAAGCATGCCCTGGCCGCAGGCAAGCCGCAGATCGGCCTGTGGTCGAGTCTGGCTTCGCACCTGTCGGTTGAAGTGCTGGCCGGTGCCGGCTTCGACTGGCTCCTGCTGGACATGGAGCATTCACCCAATGACCTGGAGTCCCTGCACACCCAGTTGCAGGCGGTGGCTGCTTATCCCACTCAGTCCGTGGTGCGGGTGCCCTGGAATGACATGGTGCTGCTCAAGCGCGTGCTCGACCTGGGCGCCCAGAGCATCCTCGTGCCGATGATCGACACGCCCGAGCAGGCTCGCGAGGCGGTGTCCTTCATGCGCTATCCGCCGCACGGCGTGCGCGGCATGGGCGGCACCACCCGGGCCACGCGCTACGGCCGTGTCAAGGACTACGCCAAAAAGGCCGGCAACGAACTGTGCATCCTGCTGCAGGTCGAGACGGCCCAGGCCCTCGACAACCTCGAGGCGATCGCGGCGGTCGATGGTGTGGACGGCATCTTCATCGGCCCGGCCGATCTTCATGCCTCGCTGGGTTTCCCGGGTGAGGTGCACCATCCCGAGGTCTGGCCGAAGATCGAGGAGGCGATGCGCCGCATTCGCAAGGCCGGTAAGGCACCCGGCTTCCTGACCCCGAACGAGGCCGATGCAAAGCGCATCCTCGAGCTGGGCGGTCAGTTTGTTGCGGTGGGGCTGGATGTGGTGATCCTCGCCCGGGCAGCCGATGCGCTGTGTGCCCGGTTCAAGGCCACCGGCGCCTGAGACCGGTCATCGTGGCGCACCTCGATTCGGTGCGCCACGGCTTTTCTCAGAAGATGTCGGGCTCGGCCACCGGCGC
>CAIXXI010000294.1 GCA_903923345.1 uncultured Burkholderiales bacterium
GATCGAGCTCCTGCTGCAGTCTCTGCGGGTCGCAGGCGTGGCGCGGGTCCGAATCGATCTCGGTCATGTCGGCATCGTCCGAAATCTGCTGACGGCTCTGCCCGGACTGGATGAAGACGAGATCTTCCCGATGATCCAGTCAAAGGATTCGCCGGCGCTGGCTCAAGCGCTGTCCAGCCTGCCGGCCTCACCCGCACGTGATGCACTGCTGGCCTTGCCTGAATTGTTTGGCGAACCCCATGAGGTGATTCGACGCGCCGAGGCGGTCTTCCCATCAAACCCGTCGATTCGCGAAGCGCTCGATCAGCTGCGCCAGCTGGCTGCTTCGCCGCTGCTTGCATCCGGGGGCGGTCTGGAGGTCGGGGTCGCACTCGATCTCGGTGATGCCCGTGGATACCGTTATCACAGCGGCGTGATCTTCTCGGCCTACATTGACGGAATGGCCAATGCCATCGGGCGGGGTGGCCGCTACGACAATGTCGGTTCGGCATTCGGGCGTGCCCGCCCTGCCACCGGGTTTTCACTTGAGCTGCGTGAGCTGGCGGGGCTGCTGCCCGAGCCTGCCCCGACTGCGGCGATCCGCGCTCCCTGGAACGTCAATCCGGAGTTGGGCGCGGCCGTTCAGGCTTTGCGCGCGGCCGGTGAGATCGTCGTTCAAGTGCTGCCCGGTCATGACAGCGAGCAGCAGGAATTCGAGTGTGATCGCGAGCTCGCACTCATTGATGGCGCCTGGCGAGTCAGGCCGCTTCGGAGGCAGTTGAATGGGTAGGAATGTGGTCGTCATCGGCACGCAATGGGGTGACGAAGGCAAAGGCAAGGTGGTCGACTGGCTGACCGAGTCAGCGCAAGGCGTGGTGCGGTTCCAGGGCGGGCACAACGCCGGCCACACGCTGGTCATCGGTGGGCGCAAGCAGGTCTTGCGGCTGATTCCCTCAGGCATTCTGCGGCCCGGTGTGACCTGCTACATCGGCAGCGGCGTCGTGCTGTCCCCTGATGCGCTCTTGCAGGAAATCGACGAGCTGGAGCGGGCAGGCGTAGCTGTCCGAGACCGACTTCGCATCAGTGGCACATGCCCCTTGATCCTGCCCTATCACGTGGCACTCGATCAGGCTCGTGAAGCACGGCGTGGCGATGCGAAGATCGGCACCACCGGCCGTGGGATTGGTCCCGCCTACGAAGACAAGGTCAGTCGCCGTGCGGTTCGCGTGCGCGATCTGTTCGCCCCGGAGACCCTCCGTGAGCGCATTCGTGAAGTGCTCGACTTCCACAATTTTGCGCTCGAGCATTATTTCAAGGCAGCGCCGCTTGACGCCAACAAGGTGACGGACGACGCACTGGTACTGGCGCCTCGGATCGCATCCATGGTCGCTGACGTGCCCGCAGAGCTGGCGGCTGCCTCTCGGCGAGGTGACCGTCTGCTGTTTGAAGGCGCACAAGGTGCCTTGCTGGACGTCGACCACGGCACCTACCCGTATGTCACCAGCAGCAACTGCATTGCCGGCGCGGCTGCAGCCGGCGCCGGCGTGGGGCCTCAGCAACTCGACTATGTTCTGGGTATCGCCAAGGCCTACACCACCCGTGTGGGTGCGGGCCCGTTTCCAACCGAACTGTTCGACGACGTGGGCAAGCACCTGGCCACCCGCGGCAACGAGTTCGGTTCAGTGACCGGTCGCCCACGGCGCTGCGGCTGGTTTGACGCAGTCGCCATGCGCCGCTCGATTCAACTCAACGGCGTGTCCGGGCTGTGTGTCACCAAACTCGACGTTCTTGATGGCCTGCCCGTCGTGCGGATCTGCACCGGCTACCAGCGTGCGGGTCAGCCTGTTGATCTCTTGCCGTTCGGGGCCGATGACGTGGCCACCTGCGAGCCCCTGTTCGAAGACCATCCCGGCTGGACCGAGTCAACTGTTGGGGTTCGAAACTGGGAGAACCTGCCGGCTGCAGCCAAGCGATACCTCGAGCGACTCTCCGAGCTGGTCGGCGCTCCAATCGACATGGTGTCGACCGGCCCTGACCGGGACGAGACCATCTTGCTGCGCCATCCCTTCAAGGGGTGAGGTCCTGGACGAGCTGCATGTCTCGTGGGATGACTACTACCAGCTGATCGAAAGGCTGGCGCTGACGGTCCATCGATCGGCTTGGCCATTCGACTCGATTCTGTGCCTGGCACGGGGCGGTCTGCGTGCGGGCGATGTGCTGTCAAGGGTGTTTGAACGGCCACTGGGCGTGCTCTTGACCAGTTCTTATCGGGAGGCGGGTGGCACGGTCCAGGGGGCTCTGAGCATCGCCGACCATGTCAGTTGTATCGGTCCTTTGAAGGGTCCGAACTGTCTGGTGGTGGACGATCTGGCCGATTCAGGCTCGACGTTGGCCCAGGTGATCCCGGTGATCAAGTCGCGATATCCGGATATCAGAGAAGTCCGCACTGCGGTACTCTGGCAGAAGCAGCATTCGTCGTTCAGCCCCGACTATTGCGTCGAGCGACTTGAAGGCAACCCCTGGATTCATCAGCCCTTCGAAGCATACGACCGACGAAGGCCGGAAGACTTGAAAGGATGTGATTGAGATGGTGCCCAGAAGAGGACTCGAACCTCCACACCATTGCTGGCGCTAGGACCTGAACCTAGTGCGTCTACCAATTCCGCCATCTGGGCACTGCTGCTTAAACCGCACCGCAGGGTCAGATACTCCGGCGGGAACCCGAAACTATATTCACCTTTAACCTGACTGTCAAACCGTGACCAAGGCCTGGAATCCACCCACCCGCGAAGAGATCCTTGAGTCGCTTCGGACAGCCGATGCACCGCTCACGCCAGCCGAACTGGGTGACCGAATGGGCGTCGCGCCCCGAAATTTTCCGATACTCGAGCGGCGCATTCTGGCCATGGAACGAGACGGACAACTGCTTCCCAATCGCAAAGGCGTGCTCCTGGTGGCCAGTCGGCTCGAGCTGATTCCGGGTCGAATTGCTGGCCATCGCGACGGCTTCGGATTCCTGATTCCTGATGCCGGCGGACCCGACCTGTTCCTGCCGCCTCGCGAGATGCAAAAGGCGATGCACGGTGATCGGGCTCTGGTCAAGCGGGTGGGCACCGATCAACGGGGACGCCCCGAGGGCATCATCATTGAAGTCACGGATCGCGGGCAGCGTCGCCTGGTCGGGCGCCTGCTGGTTGAGCGGGGCGTGACCGTGATGGTTCCCGAGGATCAGCGCATCAAGCACGACATCCTGATTGCGCCAGGTGATGCAGCCAAGGCTCAGCCTGGGCAGGTGGTCAGCGTCGAGATCATCCAGCCACCCAGTGGACATGCGCCGCCCATGGGGCGCGTGGTCGAGGTGCTCGGTGCGATCGACGATCCCGGCATGGAAATCGAGATTGCGGTCCGTAAATTCGACGTGCCGCACGAGTTTTCAGCCGAAGCACTCGCCCTGGCGGCCAAGATGCCGGCGCAGGTTCGGGCAGCCGATCTGAAGAACCGCGTGGACCTGCGCGATGTTCCGCTGGTCACCATCGATGGCGAAGACGCGCGTGATTTCGATGACGCGGTCTATTGCGAACCGCTCGAGACCTCGAATCGTCGGGCCGGGGGCTGGCGCCTGATCGTCGCCATTGCGGATGTCAGTCACTACGTCGGGCACGGCGATGCGCTCGACGCCGATGCGATTCAGCGATCGACTTCGGTCTATTTCCCCCGGCGAGTCATTCCGATGTTGCCGGAGAAAATCTCCAACGGCTTGTGCTCGCTGAATCCGAAGGTCGACCGTCTGGTGCTGGTGGCCGATATGGTCATTACCGCGCGCGGCCAGGTGAAGGCCTATCAGTTCTACGACGCGGTCATGCACTCGGCGGCGCGTCTGACCTACGACCAGGTCTGGTCGGTTCTGTCAGGGCGTGATCCCGCAGCCAGCCGGCAACTGGCCGGCATCGTGCCTCATTTGCAGAACCTTTATGACCTGTATCGCGCGCTGGCAAAAGCGCGCGGTGAGCGGGGCGCCATGGACTTCGAGACCACGGAGACCAAGATCGTCTGCGACATCGCCGGCCGCATCGAGCGCATCGTGCCCAGAACCCGTAACGACGCGCACAAGCTGATTGAAGAGTGCATGCTTGCAGCCAATACCAGTGCGGCTGATTTTCTGGCTCGCAGCAAGCACCCGGCGCTGTATCGGATTCACGAGGGTCCGACACCCGAAAAGCTCGTTCTGTTGCGCGAGTTTCTGCAGGGCCTGGGATTTTCACTCGGTGGCGGCGATGACCCTTCGCCGGCTGACTATGCTGCGCTGGCCAGTCAGATTGGTGGCCGACCGGATACCCCGCTGTTGCAGACGATGCTGCTGCGCTCGATGCAGCAGGCCATCTATTCGCCCTACAACTCGGGCCACTTCGGACTGTCCTATCCGTCCTACACCCATTTCACTTCACCGATCCGGCGTTACCCCGACCTCCTGACCCATCGCGTGATCAAGTCGCTGTTGAAGTCACAGCGCTATCACCCGCCGATTCCGTCAGCCGATACCCCGGTCTCCAAGCCGATGTCCCGGGCTGGTCGTGGCAAGTTGCCGCCCTCCGAGAAAGCCCAGGCGCGCGCCGATGACCGTGCTCAGGAGCGGGGCCGGATGAGCGCCGCGCAGCGTGAAGAACTCGATCAATGGGAATCGCTTGGTTTGCTGTGTTCGTCCAATGAGCGCCGTGCGGACGATGCATCGCGTGATGTCGAGGCCTGGCTCAAGTGTCAGTTCATGCGCGAGCGGGTGGGTGAGCAGTTCCGTGGCCGGGTGACAGGCGTTGCGCCCTTCGGGATTTTCGTGACGCTCGAGGAACTCTTCGTGGAAGGCGTTGTGCATGTCTCGGAGTTGGGCAGCGATTATTTCCAGTACAACGAGGCCGCGCACGAGTTGCGCGGCGAGCGCACCGGGCGACGTTTCAGGCTGACCGATGAGCTCGATGTGCAGGTCTCGAGGGTCGACCTGGAGGCGCGTCGTATCGAGTTCAGACTGGTCAAGTCGGATGTTGTCAGACCGCCCCCGAATCGGGGCGTTCAGCGCGTGCCGACCGCAGCAGAGCTCGGGCCGGCGCCTGACGCGCAGCGGCGTTCACGCAAAGCGGCTCCCGCCAAGTCGGAGGCGGTGAAGAGTGCTCGCGCTGACCGCAAAGCGGCACGCAATCGACGCGGTGCCAGTGCTGATCCGAAATCCGGTGGCGCTCGCAAGCGTCGACGTTGATCGATCGTTCAGGCGAATTTAAAGCGGGGCAGGGCATGCTGGTTTTCGGTTTTCATTCTGTGACCTCGCGGCTGCGTCAGTCGGCCGCGTCGGTCAAGGAGCTGTATGTTGCATCCGGCCGTGATGATGGCCGGGTGCGCGATTTGCTCGCAGCAGCCGCTCATGCAGGGGTCGAGGCACGGCGAATCGACGGAGCGCGTCTTGACCGGATGTGTCCGAACCGGCGACATCAGGGGGTGGTTGCGATTGTCGAGGCCCGTCCGCCAAGCCTTGACCTGGATCAGTTGCTTGATGGCATCGATGGCCCGCCCTTGCTGCTGCTGCTCGATGGGGTCACTGACCCGCGCAATCTCGGCGCGTGTCTGCGGGTGGCCGACGGCGCGGGCGTGCACGGCGTGATTGCACCCAAGGACCATGCCTGCCCACTGAACGAGACAGTGATTCAGACGGCCAGTGGTGCTGCCGAAAGTGTGCCGTATGTGATGGTCACGAACCTGGCTCGCACAATCGATGTCCTGCAGGAGCGGTTTATCACCGTCATCGGCACCGCCGATGAATCGACTCAGACGCTCTATGACGCAGAGATCCCGGCATCCGTGGCCTGGGTGCTTGGTGCGGAAGGCGTTGGCCTTCGGCGGCTCACCCGCGAGCGTTGCGATGCCCTGGTCTCCATTCCGATGGCGGGCCAGGTCGAGAGCCTGAATGTGTCGGTTGCAACCGGAGTCGTTCTGTATGAGACGGTTCGTCGGACACGGCTGGCAGTCCCGCCGGCTTGATGACGCTGCTCAGGGCTACCAAAGGCCCAGCGCAAGGCCGGCAGCCAGGGTGCCTGCCAGTTCTTCGGCACGAGCAAGGTCTGACGGATCGATGCGTTTAGGCGTTCCGATCGCCAAAGGCGTCTGCGCCCCAGTGATGACCTTCAGCGCAGGGGCCACTGGTTTGAGCCTCCATCCGGTTGCGATCCGATCGATCTGACGGATCGCCCCTTCACCGTCGCTCCCTGCACAGATCATGGATGCGTACGGGTGGCCATTGAGTTTGCCCAGCAACGGGTAATAGCAGCGATCAAAAAATGACTTCATCGGGCCGGCGATACCCCCCAGACATTCCGGCGTCGCAAACAGATACCCATCGGCAGCCAGAAGCGCTGCCGCGCTGATCCGGTCACAGCGACCCTCGATGACTTCACAATAATTGGGGTCAGACCCCAATTTCTGCGTCATCTGGACAGCGGCTTCGACCAACTGAGTAGTGCCGCCGGTGTTGGACCACCAAACCACCAGCAGACGTGGGTTTTTGCGCATGATGAAAGTCAATAAGACGAAAGCCTGAGGCAGGTTCGACTCGGAAAGCCCCTGGGTTCAGGCGATGATAGGAGCCCTCAGGGAGATTGAACGTGTCACCCCAGCACATCACGACGATCACTCAGCTTCGCTGCATCGCATTGTCGATGCCTCTGGAATTCGGGCCTTACACCCTCACGGTCTGCGAGCTCTCCGAATACGATATGCCGATTCGTCGAAGACACGCTTGCCTTGATCTGACTCACGGCCGAGTCCTGATTCGTGCAGGGTTGGCGCCGGCTCAGTGGCGCAGGGCTTTTTTGCACGCGCTCGTTCGTCTGGTTCATTATGCACAGGCGGTGCTGCTGCATGAGAGTACAGAGGAACACCTGACTCATTCGCTCGCAAGTGGGCTGTCCCAGCTGGCCAGACGCAATCCTCGCCTCAGTTGGGCCTTGCTTCGGGCGATCAACCCGCATTTGAGGCACCGACAGCGTGCGCCTCAGCGCCTCACGGTCGGATCCCAGCCGTGGACCGTGAAAACCATGCCAGTGAAGACGGCGGCGCGTCTGCGAGTGTTTGGTCAGGCCGATCTGGAGAGGCGCTGCATTGAACTTGATCCAGCCTTGTCGGGAACACAACTCGCAGTCATTTTTCTGCATGAGTCGATCCACGCACTGCACCACGAAATAGGTGTCACTGATCAGACCAGCCTTAGGATCGCCCACTCCAGGCAGGCTGACTCTCTACTGCAGTTTTTTGCCAGCAATCCCCAGGCCGCTGGGTGGTGGTTCGGATTGCTTCAGCCAGCAAGCGCTCCGTCATATGAACGCGATCGTTCTCAACAGCGCACAGGGCTGTCTTTCAGTTGGTGATCTCCGCGAACTGCAGCAGCTTCATCGGAGGGTAGGCCTTCAATTGTCGGGCTGTCTTCATGTTGATCAGCACCGAATGACGCGACAGGGTGGGGGTATCGAGTTCACCGGGCTTGCGGTTACCAAACAGAATTTGACCGGCTTGATACGCTCCAATTTGTCCAATACCGCCCAAGGGACTGATCAGTCCCAGTAGCACATCCCCTTTTCGATAGGTGGCTTCCAGTGAGGTAAACATCGGCAAGCCTCGAGCTGTTGCAGCCTCACTCAACAGCGACGCGTTCGCCAGCATGAACGAAGAGCCAATGTAATAAATGAAGGAGACTTTTTTCGCTGCCAATTCGTCAACCGCTCGCGCGATTGACTCGGGTTGAGGCTTGCCATCTTGATCTTTGGGCAATTCAACTACGTCAACTGCGATCTGTGCGGATTCGAACTGCTTGCGCGCGGCAGCGGCTTGCGCAACTGCCGCCGGCTCGTCGGTGTTGAAGAGCATGCCGACCCGAGACACATCTCGATAGCTTTTGATCAGATTGACCTGCGCTTCGACGGGCACACTCGTGTTGGCGCCTGCGATATTGGCTCGCCCAGAACGCTTCGTATCAACGGCAATCTTTGACTGCACAGGATTGCCGACATAGAGGTAGACGACCGGGATATCGGTGACATGCCGAGCAGGATCGGTCTCGTCATGCTTGCCGACCACGGCAAGGGTGACCCCGGTTCCCCAGGTTGCGATGAGGTCGACTTTGAGTGATCTGGCTTCGGAAATGATCGACGGGACTTTCTTCGTATCGCCGGCGATGTCTCTCACAATGAAGCTCGCTTCGCCTTGGCTCTGGAGATTCTGCTGGAAGCTCTTGCAGATTTCTTCGCAGCCTCGATTCGTGATGATCAAAACTTTTTTGGGCGTCACTGCCATGCTGTGCATCGGTAGCAGCAGACTGAACGCCATCGTCAGCCGTACGAGCAGAAGCCGCTTCATCGTTCGGAAATTGGGACTCATGGATTGACGCGCCTCAGGAAATAGGTCTGTGCCACCGAACACAGCAGCAGCAATACTGCAATGGCGATCGCCGCCTGCCATAAACCGAATGCTGCAATCAGCGTTGCAACAACAATCGGCGTCAGCATCGCCACGACGCGTTCTATGGTCCGGAAGAGGCCCAAGGTGACGGCAGGGTCGATTCCGGGCAGTTCATTGCGGCTGACCAGGATGGCCATTGCACCTTGTGAAGGAAAGGCCAATGCCCATGCGAGACCAATGAGCGTCACGCCAACGAGAATGCCCGAAGCACCGAAGGCAGTGAGCCCGTCCGAATCTTTGAATACGGCGGCGGTGCCCAGAATTCCTGCGATCCCGGCAATGGCAAGGCCGATTCCAAGCAGCAATGAATAACGCTTCGATTTGTCTGCAAAGCGAGCCAGCGGCTTGTTGAAAACCAGAACCATGGCGAAATAGACCATCATCGCCAGACCGGTGAAGGATGTCTTTTCACCGATCGCCAGGACGGCCAATGGCACCCAGTAAAACAGCAGGCCCTGCTGAAGGATTTGCAGCGGCATCGATGCCAGGGCAATCAGCTTCACGAAGCCTGGCGTGCGTAACAGGATGCCAATAGACGATCTCAGTGGTGCGGAATTGCTTTGTCGGCCACCGATAGATTGGAGCCTCGTCAGTGCGACCATCGCGATTGCGCTGCAGGCAATGCCAAAACTGAAGACCATACCTGTACCGGCACGATCGTAAATGAGCGATCCCAAGCCGGAGCCTGCAATGCCGGCGGAAACGTATGCGGCCAGATACATCGCCATACCGGTTGCTCGGCCTGCCGACTGCGAACTGATGAAGTCGAGCGCGGCGAGGCTCACACAACCGAAACTGATACCGGCCAGAATACGGGCCACGATCAGTACCGGGAGTGACTCGGCAAAGGCTGCAAGCAGGTGTCCAATGAGTGCGAACGTCAACCCGACTAGCATCAGGCGCTGCGAACCAAAGCGTGCGCAAAAGCTTCCAGACCAGGGCGAAGACAGGGCTACTGCGAATAGGAATACCGAGATCGGCAGACTCACCAGGAGGCTTTCCGGCAAGGCGAATAGCGGTGCAACCAGCGCGTCGATCGCCGAAGCATGTGTCGGCTGGGCCTGCACTGCGCGGCTGGCCAAGTCCTTAGACCATACCGGCAGGAATGATCGAGGCAATTCCGAGCCAAGAAAGTAGAGGAAGAGCGGCAGGCGCAGGTCAGCCAACTGTCCTGGTTCCGTGCGTTGAGTGCGGCTGGTCATGGCTGCAACGATTTCGTGAATCAGCAGCCCCCCTGCCAGTATCAGAACCAGAAACTCAATGGCAAGTTGGCGAGTTCGTTCTGACAAAGCCGCAGGGTCGAGACCGACTCGCAGGCTGGCAATCTGAATGCCTTGATTCAAGACCGGATGATCAATCTGCCTGAGGCGATCGATCGTGACCGCATGGTTCAGCTTGATGCTGTGTGCGAGCTCAGCGCCAGTGGGGCTGAGCAAGGTCAGCGAGCCAAACTCAGGGCCAGCCTCGAGCGCTGAGCTGAGCCAAGCCTGCGCATCTCGAAGTTCCTCGATCGGGATGCCGGAGTCCAGTGCTCGTTGCAGAGTGGGTTCGAGGGTCCCTGCCAGGGCGAAGGCCAATGACGGTGCGTCCTGAGCCGCGACCCGCTCGAAAGACCGATAGGTGTCGAATGCAATGACACCCTGTATGCCCAGCAGGAGCACGGTCAGTATCAGACTTAACCGACTACCCGTGCGCTCATTCGAGGTCGATCCCGCCTGGGACGCACGGTATCCATAAAGTGCCAGAATGAGCAGCGCCGGCATCAGAGCCAGGCCTGCAACACGCAACAAGGACTGGAATGCCGTGCGGGTATTCGAGCTCGCCTCGTCGAGTTGATATTCGGTGACGAGCGAGCCGGTTTGTATGCCGAATGCATTGGTCAACGGAGTGATGATGGCTGCACGGTCGAGTTGTCTGACAGAACTGCCACTGCGAGGGTCGCCTTGCTTTCCGACCTCTGCGGCGATGGCGGGCGTGATCGCACCGACTGCTAGGACAGTCAGTCCGCGCTGATCCAGAATCGCAAGTGCCTCGATGGCAGGGTCCGCCTTGCGCGATCGCTCGAGCAGGCCGCGCAAGGCGGGCGTGTCGCTGAGCTGTATGCCCAGAGCCATTTGACCATCGAGCGTTCGGGCTGCGTCGAGCGCAGTAATCGCCACACGGTGCTTCAGTCGGCCTTCGAACGTCGAAGCGAACTTACCGTGGTTCAACGCCAATAACAGCCCCGTGGCGGCGACCAGCAACACGGCGCACGCTAGCAGCAAACGTCGTCCGGACTTCATGCCTGGGGCCCGACAAATCTCGCAACCAGGCAGGTCACATCATCGGACTGTGGCCCGCCGTCCTCGAATGTTTTAACTGCCTCAAATGTGCGGCTGGTGATTTCATCGACAGATAAAGTGCCGATGCGTGCAAGCAGTTCTTCAAGACCCCGCTCACCAAACATCTGCTCCTGCGGATTGAAGGCTTCGGTGACGCCATCAGTGAAGAGAAACAGTGCATCACCGACATTGAGTTGTGCGGACTGCTGTGTGTAGGGCATGCCTTCCATCATTGCCAAGGCAATGCAGTGGCTGCTTGGCAAGGCTTCGACAAGATCGGAAGAGCACACGTCTGAACTCCAGTCACCGGCTATGATCTCGTATGC
>CAIXXI010000295.1 GCA_903923345.1 uncultured Burkholderiales bacterium
CGATCAGTTTTTCGAAATACCCCAGCTTGGCAGCCTCTTCGGCCTTGATGGGCGCACCGCTCACGACCATCTCGAGTGCCTTGGCCACGCCCAGCACTCGCGGCAGGCGCTGCGTGCCGCCGGCTCCGGGCAGCAGACCGATATTGACTTCAGGCAGGCCGATCTGGGTGCCCGGTGCGCCGACCCGATAGTGACAAGCCAGCGCCAGCTCGCAGCCACCGCCCAGTGCCAGCCCTGCGATCGCCGCAATCACCGGTTTGGCCGCATTCTCAATCTGATCGATCAGATCAAGCAGATGCGGCTGAGCATCAAAGTCAGGTGTGTTGAATTCACGGATATCGGCGCCGCCTGAAAAGGCACGCGCTGTGCCGGTCAGCACGACGGCACGCGTGGCGGGGTCAGCCATGGCCTGCTTGAAGGCCTCCTGGAGGCCCTCTCGCAATCCCTTACCCAGTCCATTGACCGGCGGGTTGTCCATGGTGATGACGGCGATGTCGCCTTGCTGGCGTGACTGGACCTGGCTCATGAGACTCCTCGTTTGAATGGTGTGGATCGACTATACCGAATGAGCCTGCCGCCTCCGTGAAGCGGCAGGCTGCTCATGCACTGGGCAGGCGATAGTCCTTGAACTGCTCTCGAAGCCGTGTCTTGAGCAGTTTTCCGGTCGCACCCAGCGGGATCGAATCGACGAACTGGACATCGTCCGGGGTCCACCACTTGGCGATCTTGCCCTCGTAGTAGGCCAGCAGTTCCTCTTTGCTGACATCCATTCCCGCTTTCCTGACCACAATCAGCAGCGGCCGCTCATCCCACTTGGGATGGGCAATGCCGATCACCGCGGCCTGGGCAACCGCCGGATGGCCGATGGCCAGATTTTCCAGGTCAATGGAGCTGATCCATTCGCCACCGGACTTGATCACATCCTTGCTGCGGTCGGTGATCTGCATGTAGCCATCGGCGTCGATGGTGGCCACATCGCCAGTGGGAAACCAGTCGTGGCCGTGCTCATCCTTCCGGAGCGGGTCGCCGCCCTCGCCCCGGAAGTAGGACTTCACCACCCAGGGGCCGCGCACCAGCAGGTCGCCGAAAGTCTTGCCGTCCCAGGGCAGGTCCTGACCGTCATCGCCGACAATCTTCATGTCGACCCCGAACAGCGACTTGCCCTGCTTGGCGAACACCGTCATCTGATCGGATTCGGGCAAATCCAGGTGTTTGCTCATCAATTGCGAGACCGTGCCCAGCGGCGACAGCTCGGTCATGCCCCAGGCATGAATGACTTCGACGCCATATTGCTCACGAAACGCCTTGATCATGGCAGGCGGGCAGGCCGAGCCACCAATCACCGTGCGGCTGAAGGTCGAGAACTTCAGATTGTTTGACGACACATACTGGAGCAGGCCCAGCCAGACGGTGGGCACGCCGGCCGAATAGGTGATCTTTTCAGCCTCGAACAGCTCATACAGCGACTTGCCATCGAGGGCTGCACCCGGAAAGACCAGCTTGGCGCCAACCATCGCGCAGATATAGGGCAATCCCCAGGCATTGACGTGGAACATGGGCACGACCGGCAGGATCGAGTCGCGGGTGCTGCAGCCCATGGCATCCGGCAGCGCGGCGGCATAGGCATGAAGGATCGTCGAGCGGTGGCTGTAGAGCGCGCCCTTCGGATTGCCGGTGGTGCCTGAGGTGTAGCACAGCGCAACCGCACTGCGTTCATCAATCTGAGGCCAATCGAAGGCGTTCGAACCGCTTGCAATCAGCTCCTCGTAGCACAGCAGATTGGGGATTTTCGAGTCAGCCGGCATCCTGTCCCGGTCGCACATCGCGATCCATCCGCGCACCGTCGGGCACAAGGCGGCGATGCCTTCGATGATCGGCAGGAAGGTCAGATCAAACGCCAGGTAGCGGTCTTCTGCATGGTTGATGATCCAGGCGATCTGTTCGGGATGCAGCCTCGGATTGATGGTGTGGATGACTGAACCCATGCCACCGACCGCGTAGTAGGTCTCGAGGTGCCGATAGCCGTTCCAGGCCAGGGTGGCCACCCGATCTCCCTGATTCACCCCGGCAGCCGTCAGTGCATTGGCCAGTTGCGCACAGCGCTGGGCGCAGTCGGACCAGGTGTATCGGTGAATGTCCCCTTCGATGCGGCGAGAGACGATCTCGACGTCCGGGAAGTGCCTGGCGGCATGGGTCAACAGGCTGGAGACCAGCAGCGGCATGTCCATCATCAGTCCCTGCATGGGGATCTCCTCGTGTTCCAGATAGCGGCCAAGGGGCCGAAAAACCGGCGATCTTGAGCAGGGCCGGGCTGCGCGTCAAGCCAACGTAGAATGCCGCATGCGTTCACCCACCCCCGACTGCGCCTTTGACGCGCTGCCTTTCGACAACCGATTCACCCGGCTCGGCACCTGGACCGGCTCGTCGGTCATGCCGCAGGC
>CAIXXI010000296.1 GCA_903923345.1 uncultured Burkholderiales bacterium
CCGAGGCCTCATGCACAGCCAGCGGATCGTGATGCAGCGTGCGATAGGCCGGCGGCTCGAAATAGCGGGCCACCCGCGCGATTTCCGCATCGGTCAGCATGGCCGCGCCGCCCTTGAGGGCATCCCATTCCTGCTCGACTTCGGCCGCAAAGGCCTGTGCGCCCAGCTCGCGCACCAGGATCTTGATGCGCGCCTTGTAGAGGTTGTCGCGACGCCCGAAGCGGTTGTAGACCCGCAGGATCGCCTCGACATAGTTCAGCAGTTCGCGCTCTGGCAAGAAAGGCTTGATCAGGGGAGCGACCACCGGTGTGCGACCCAGACCGCCTCCGGCCCAGACCTCGAAACCCAGCGCGCCCTGCTCATCACGCACCAGCCGCAGGCCGATGTCATGAACCTGAACCGCTGCGCGATCGGCACTGGCCGCCGAGATGGCGATCTTGAACTTGCGCGGCAGGAAGGTGAACTCGGGATGGAAGGTGGACCACTGCCGCAGCAGCTCACAGTACGGACGCGGATCGACCAGCTCATCCGGGGCGACGCCGGCAAAATGATCAGTGGTGACATTGCGAACCACGTTGCCACTGGTCTGGATGCCGTGCATCTCGACCGAAGCCAGCTCAGCCAGGATATCGGGCGTGCGACTCAGTTCCGGCCAGTTCAACTGCAGGTTCTGGCGCGTGCTGAAGTGGCCATAGCCGCGGTCGTACTCATCGGCGATATCGGCCAGCTTGCGCAATTGCACCGAAGACAGCGTTCCATAGGGGATGGCAATGCGCAGCATCGGCGCATGTTTTTGCACATACAGGCCGTTTTGCAGGCGCAGCGGCTTGAATTCGTCTTCGGAGAGCGCCCCGTCAAGGAAGCGGCGGGTCTGGTCACGAAATTGCGCAACCCGCTCATCGACCAGCGTCTGGTCGTAATGATCGTAGCGGTACATGGTTCCCGGGGTCCTCTGGTCAACCCCCGATTATAAGATCCCCCCGCAATCCAGCCTAACGAGCGGATCGTTTTGAGCTCAGTCGCGGACCGATCAAGGCGCCTCAGCCCGGGCCCCGGAAGCGCTCAATAAGTCTCGAAGTGCAGCCGACCTTGCGACTTCAACTGCTCATGCAGCACGGGCCAGTCAATGTCCTGGCCCAGTGCGATGTCGCGCAGCGCCTCGAGCACGCCTGACTCCATGCCCTTGAGCCCGCAGACATACAGACAGGTGTTGGGATCGCGCAGGAGCTGCGCCACATCCGCGGCGCGTTCGCGCATTGCATCCTGAACATAACGGCGCGGCTGATCGGGCATGCGGGAGTAGGCAAATTCGATGTCGATGAAATCGCGCGGCAACTTGAGCAGCGGGCCGAAGTACGGCAACTCCTGCTGGGTGCGTGCGCCGAAGAACAGCATGAGACGGCCGGATTCGCCCTTGCCGATTTGTCGCCTGCGCCGCTCGGTCATTGCCCGCATCGGCGCACTGCCTGTGCCGGTGCAGACCATGATCAGGTTCGAGCCCTCGTGGTTGGGCATGAGAAAACTCGTACCGAACGGGCCGATCACCTGAACCGTGTCGCCCTTTTTCAGGTCACACAGGTAATTCGAGGCCACGCCGCGCACCGGCTGGCCGTCATGGTCCACCAGCACGCGTTTGACCGTGAGCGAGACGTTGTTGTAACCCGGCCGCTCGCCATCGCGAGGGCTGGCAATCGAGTATTGGCGGGCATGATGCGCACGGCCGTTGGCATCCACTCCGGGTGGCAGGATGCCCAGCGACTGCCCCTCGAGCACCGGAAACGGCAGGCTGGCGAAATCGAGCACGATGTGATGCGTGTCGCTCTCGGTGCCCAGTTCGGTCACCCGGACATTGCCCGCCACCGTGGCGGTGATCGGGTTGCGCAGGCCATACAGGTTCACATAAGGATGTGCAGCCGACCAGGGCGGCACCTGGGCACCGGGCACGGCTGCTGCTGCCACGACCGACGTCTGTCCTTTGCGGGTCTCAATGGCCACATCACCCGATACCGATTCAGCCGCATCCGCTGCCGATGCATCCGCCGGCACCTCGATCGACTTCTGAGGCGGCAATTCGTCCCATCCGAGCTGATCTTCGGTCGAATAAGCCTCGAGGCGGATCACCGATCGCCAGTTGTCGATCGAACCGGTCGGGCATGGCGGCACGCAGGCCATGCACAGATTGCATTTGTCTGCATCGACGACATAGTTGCGCGAGTCGTGGGTGATCGCATCGACCGGACAGGTCTCTTCGCAGGTGTTGCAGCGGATGCAGATCTCGGGATCGATCAGGTGCTGCTGAATGACGTCGGGGTGCGGTGCGTTCATCGAAGGACTCCGTGCCTGAACAACGCGGGCGGGCGACAGGACATCCCCGTAGACCGCCCGCGCGCCGTGATGCGATCAGTTGAAGCGGATGTACTCGAAATCGACCGGCTGACGATTGATTCCAAGCGGGGGCGGCGCAATCCAGCCGGCAAACTTGCCCGGCTCGACCACACGACCCATCAGCGAGGCAACGAAGGCGCGGTCTTCGGCAGTGGGCAGCCAGTGCTTTTCATTGTGCGCCCACTCGGCCTCGCTCACGACGCGGCCATCGGGCGAGACCTTCACACCGGCCAGCGTGCCGATCTTACGGTTGAAGGCCTTGTGCGGCGCGACCAGCCGGAACGGAATGCCAGCCTTCTCGATCACCTTGTTCCAGCGACCCACACCGCCGATCGAGTCGCGAATGTAGTCGTCGCGCAGCACCTCATTGAGCGCATTGAGCATCGGCACTTCCCGCTCGACCAGTCGACCATCCTGAACAGCCAGCACCGGATAGTGGCGACCATGCAGGCGATGGTCGTCGTCACGCTTGCCTTCTTCAAAACGCCCCTTCAGACCGGAGTTGTAGAAGATCGCCGCGTTGCTCGATTCATCTGCACCGAAGA